>JAFOCD010000080.1 GCA_017381475.1 Bacteroidaceae bacterium | reverse complement strand
TTTACTACCTTTGTCGCCGAATAATTGAAATAACAACCTAACAATTGTATATTTATCATGAAAACATCTAGAATTCTTTTTTCTTTTGTGGCAGCAATTCTGTTGTCAAGTTGCTGTAATCAAAAACCCCAAAATGTCATCTACCTCATAGGGGATGGTATGGGTTTCGGAGCTGTATCATCCTTGTTGCTCAGTATGGACGAGCAAACGGGATTTGAGATGGCGCCTGTGATTGGCTTGAGCGAAACGTGTTCAGCCAATAACTATGTTACCGATTCTCCTGCGGGTGGTACGGCGCTTGCTACAGGTACTCGTACATGCAATGGTTTCTTGGGTGTAGGTCCCGATAGTTTGCAATTGGTAAGTATCCTCAAAAAGGCCCAAGCCATGGGCAAGAAAACGGGTATTGTGGTTAATACCACCCTTACCGAGGCTACTCCAGGGGCATTTTATGCTGGCGTGACATCCCGCAAAGAGAGCTATAAGATTGCTGAGCAGTTTACCGAAAGCAATGTAGATATTGCCATTGGCGCGGGTATTTCTGCTTTTATCAATCGTCCTGATTCTGTGGATCTTACGGAGGTATTAATCAACAAGGGTTATGATGTGTATCTTGATTGGCGTCAAGTAACGAACTCTCAGTCGGAGAAGTTTGTAGGCATCTTAGAGATGAGTGACGTGCACCGCCGCAACAAGGCTCGCACCACTACTGCTGGCGCGGCTGATGGAGCAGAAGTTTGCCTTGCTGCCAAACTTGCCGCTGCTGCTATCGAAGACACGACTCGCTTTGCTGAGCCTACCGAATACCTGCCAAAAGCTTGTACCAAAGCCCTCGAACAACTCTCGAAGAATGCTCCAAACGGATTCTTCCTCATGGTCGAGAGTGCTATTATTGATGGTTATGGACACAACAATGATTCCGAAGGAATGATTGAGGAGATGCACGAATTTGACCAAGCGCTCAAGGCACTCATCCAGTATGTCAACACCCATCCCAATACCTTGCTTGTTGTGACTGCCGATCACGAAACAGGTGGTACGAGTGTAGCATACAAGTCGCATCCAGTCAATGATCCACAGGGCTTGCACCTCAGTTTTAGTACCAAGGGTCATTCTGGTACGGTTGTGCCAGTTTTTGCATATGGCGCTGGTGCTGAGCACTTTGCGGGTATATTCCAAAACCGCGAATTGCCTGGTATTATTGAGCAATTGATCAAATAATATTGCTCAACAGACACAAAAAAAAAGAGCTCAATCACTTGAGCTCTTTTCTTTTTGTCTAGATGGACTAATTACTCAGCAGCAACTTCTGCCTCTGCGGCAGCAGCCTCTTGAGCAGCCTCTACGGCAGCAGCAGCGAGGGCATCAGCAGCCTCTTGACGCTTCTTTGCTACCTCAGCAGCTTTAGCCTTGTTGGTCTCTACCTCTTGAGCGAGCAATGCTTTTGCAGCTGCAGCTTTCTTGTCTGCCTCTGCTTGGCTGATCTTACCCAACTTAGCATCTTTTTGAGCTTTCCATGCATCGAAACGCTTTTGAGCCTCCTCTGCGCTGAAAGCACCCTTTGCTACACCACCGTTCAAGTGCTTCATCAGCATAACGCCCTCACCAGAGAGGATGTTGCGAACAGTGTCTGTTGGTTGAGCACCTACGTTTACCCAATACAATGCGCGGTCGAACTTCAAGTCAACCTTTGCTGGATTGCTGTTTGGGTTGTAAGAACCAATACGCTCAATGTACTTGCCATCACGTGGCGAACGGCTGTCTGCTACTACGATGTGGTAGTAAGCGTAGTCTTTGTGACCGTGACGAGCCAAACGAATTTTTGTTGCCATTTGTTTGTTGT
>JAFOCD010000079.1 GCA_017381475.1 Bacteroidaceae bacterium | reverse complement strand
GTCAAACAGGTTTCGCTCTTTTAGCAACAGGTTCAGTACAAGAAATCATGGACCTCGCACCAGTAGCTCACCTCGCAGCTATCGAAGGCCGCGTTCCTTTCATGCACTTCTTCGATGGTTTCCGTACATCACACGAAATCCAAAAAGTTGAAGCAGCCGACCAAGAAGAAATCAAGAAACTCGTCAACTGGAAAGCTCTCAAAGAATACCGCGAACGCGCTCTGAACCCAGAACATCCTGTAACACGCGGTACAGCTCAAAACCCAGACATCTATTTCCAAACACGCGAATTGCAAAACAAATACTACTATGCTCTTCCTGACATAGTAGCAAAATATATGAAAGAAATGAGCAAAATCACTGGCCGTGAATACGCTCCTTTCACATACTATGGCGCACCAGATGCTACAAACATCATCATCGCTATGGGTTCTATCACCGACGTCATCAAGACTGTCGTCGACAAACTTAACGCAGAAGGCAAGAAAGTCGGTTTGGTAAGCGTACACCTCTATCGTCCTTTCAGCGTGAAATATCTCTTGAATGTCGTTCCTGATACAGTAAAACGTATCTGCGTATTAGACAGAACAAAAGACACCGGCGCTAACGGCGAACCTCTCTACTTAGACGTTGTTGAAGCTTACAACGACTTGTTCAGACATCATAGCACACACTTGCCACACATCATCGGCGGTCGTTATGGTTTGTCATCAAAAGACACAACACCAGCTCACATATTGTCAGTATTCAAAAACTTAGAACGTCCAGAACCTCGTAACAGATTCACTATCGGTATCAACGACGACGTTACATTTGGTTCTCTCCCAATGCTTCCAGAATTCTCAATCCTCCCAGAAGGAACATTCGAAGCTAAGTTCTACGGTCTCGGCGCTGACGGTACTGTTGGTGCTAACAAGAACTCTATCAAGATTATCGGTGACAACACAAACAAATATAGCCAAGCTTACTTCGATTACGACTCAAAGAAATCAGGCGGTTACACATGTTCACACCTCCGTTTCGGCGACAAACCTATCTTGGCTCCTTATCTCGTTGGTACTCCAGACTTCGTCGCTGTTCACGTACCTTCATACTTAAGCAAATATGACTGCTTGCGCGGTTTGAAAGACAATGGTACATTCCTCTACAACTCACCATGGGATGTTGAAGAAACAAAGAACCACCTTCCAAACTTCGTTAAAAAATATTTGGCTGTACATAACATTAATATGTACATCATTGATGCTACTAAAATTGCTGACGAAATCGGTTTAGGCAATCGTACAAATACAATTCTCCAATCAGCATTCTTCAAGATTTCAGGCGTTATCCCTTACGACCTCGCTGTTGAACAAATGAAGAAATTCATCGTGAAATCATACGGCAAGAAAGGTGAAGACGTCGTTAAGATGAACTTCGCAGCTGTTGACCGCGGCGGTGAAATAACAAAATTGGAAATCCCAGCAGAATGGGCAAAATTAAGCTGCAAGACAGACTTCGTATTGGAACCATTGAAAGGCGCACCTGAATTCATCAACAAGATTATGCGTCCAATGACAGCTCAGTTAGGCAACGACCTTCCTGTAAGCACATTCGAAGAAATCATCGACGGCACATTCCCTGCAGGTACAACAGCATACGAAAAACGCGGCGTCGCTACAGTAGTTCCAGAATGGAAATCAGAAAACTGTATCCAATGTAACCAATGTTCTTTGGTATGTCCTCACGCAGCTATCCGTCCAGTCGTAATGACAGACGAAGAATTGGCTAACGCTCCTGAGTCAATGAAAGCCATCGACGTTAAAATGCCAAAAGAATTGGCTGGCATGCACTTCCGTATGCAAGTGTCAGTAATGGACTGTACAGGTTGCGGCAACTGCGCCGACGTATGTCCTGCTAAAGAAAAAGCATTGGTAATGCAACCATTTGAAAGCCAACTCAACCAAGCTGAAAACTGGGAATATGGACAACATAAAGTGACATATAAAGACGAACTCATCGACAAATACGCTAACATCAAGAACAGCCAATTCGCTCAACCATT
The DNA here is from genome assembly GCA_017381475.1 of Bacteroidaceae bacterium. GTDB lineage: Bacteria > Bacteroidota > Bacteroidia > Bacteroidales > Bacteroidaceae > HGM04593. Next base: position 982 of record JAFOCD010000079.1, on the reverse strand, counting down.
GTTCGAGTTCTCTGGCGCTTGTGCTGGATGCGGTGAGACACCTTATATCAAGACTATCACACAACTCTTCGGCGAAAGAATGATAGTAGCTAACGCAACAGGTTGTTCTTCAATCTACGGCGGTTCAGCTCCTGCAACTCCATATTGTAAAAACTACAGAAGCGGCAAGGGCGTGGCTTGGGCTAACAGCTTGTTCGAAGACAATGCTGAATTCGGTCTTGGTATGCAGACTGCTACAAACAAACTCCGCGACCGCGTTGAACGCATCATGAAAGAAGCTATCGAAGAATGTAAATGCTGCACAGCAGAATTGAAAGCTCTCTTCCAACAATGGATCGACAACCGCGAAAATGGCCAAGTCACAGAAAAACTCGCTCCTCAAATCCTTGAGTTGGCAGGTAAATGCAACTGCTCATACTGCAAAGATATCGTTGAGTTGAAAGACCACTTGGTCAAGAAGTCACAATGGATTATCGGCGGTGACGGCTGGGCATACGACATCGGTTTCGGCGGTTTAGACCACGTTTTAGCATCAGGTGAAGACGTCAACGTTCTCGTCCTCGATACCGAAGTTTATTCAAATACTGGCGGTCAGTCATCAAAAGCTACTCCAACAGGTGCTGTCGCTAAATTCGCCGCTTCAGGTAAGAAATTACGCAAGAAAGACCTCGGCATGATTGCTAAGAGCTACGGCTACGTCTATGTCGCACAAGTTGCAATGGGCGCAAACCAAGCTCAATATCTCAAAGCCATCAAAGAAGCTGAAGCTTACCCCGGACCATCACTCGTCATCTGCTACGCTCCATGTATCAACCACGGTATCAAAGCCGGTATGGGACGCACACAAAACGAAGAAAAGATGGCTGTTGACTGCGGTTATTGGCACTTGTGGCATTTCAACCCAGCTGAAGAAGAAGCCGGACAAAACGGATTCCACTTGGATAGCAAAGAACCGGATTGGAGCAAGTTCCGCGAATTCATT
>JAFOCD010000078.1 GCA_017381475.1 Bacteroidaceae bacterium | reverse complement strand
GTCTATTTCCGATTTGGAGCTTCTGGAAATCGGCATGGTCTCCGATATGCTTACAGAAGCACAGAACGATGACTGGAAAGGCTGGCGTGAAAAAGCAACGCAAGCCGACTTCGACAATTTTTAAGGTGATGCTATGGCAGATAGAATCAAAGGCATAACCATAGAAATCGGTGGGAATACCACCGAACTAAGCAAGTCCCTTAAAGGGGTAAACTCGCAAATTAAAAATACACAGGCCCAGCTCAAGGATGTCGAAAAGCTCCTGAAGTTTGACCCGAAGAATACCGAACTGTTACGGCAAAAGCAGAAGCTCCTTGCTGATGCAGTTAACGAGACTAAAGAAAAACTCAAACAGCTCAAAGATGCACAGGCCCAGATGGATGCCGCCGGAGTTGATAAAAACTCCGAACAGTACCGTGCGCTCCAAAGGGAGATAATCGCAACTGAACAGGCTCTGAAACAGGCACAGGCCGCCCAGCGGGAGTTTGGCTCGGTAGCAAAGCAACAGCTTCAAGCAGTTTCACAAAAGACCGCAGAGCTTGCACAAAAGACCCGCGGCCTCTCAATGGCGGCGGCTGGAGCGTTAACGGCAATCGGTGGTATTGCTTACAAAGCGGCACAAAACGCTGACGATCTCAACACAATGGCAAAGCAGACAGGCTTTACCACGGACGAGCTTCAGAAGATGCAGTATGCCGCAGACCGCATTGATGTCTCTATGGAGACAATCACGGGTGCGGCCGCACGAATGACAAAACAGCTCGGTTCAAACGAGGATAAATTTGCAAGCCTCGGTGTAGCAACAAGAGATGTTAACGGCAACTTCAGGTCAACGAGCGACATCTTCTACGATACCGTCAAGGCTCTGTCGCAGATAGATAACGAGACCGAACGGGATGTCGCCGCAATGGACATCTTCGGGAAGTCGGCAAACGAGCTGGCGGGTGTCATAGATGACGGTGGTGCGGCCTTAAAGGCGTTCGGGAAAGAAGCTCAAGATGCCGGACTCATTCTTGATCAGGAGACAGTTGACAGCCTCAATAATGTCAATGATGAGATTGACAAGCTCAAGGCACAGGGAGCGGCTTCACTTGCAAAAGCGGGAGCGGCGGCCTTACAAGCATTACAGCCTGTCCTTGAAAAGGTGATGAACGCCATATCAAAAGTGCTTGATTATATCTCAAATCTTTCGCCTAAAACGATGGAAATAATACTCATCGTTCTGGCGGCCGTGGCGGCGATATCTCCGCTCCTCTCGCTGATATCCGGGCTTTCAACGGCGTTTTCGCTCCTCGCTTCTCCTGTCGGCATGGTCATAGCAATTATTGCCGCTTTGGTAGCGATCGGTGTTGTCCTTTATAAGAATTGGGACACAATTACAGCAAAAGCCACGGAGATGTGGGAGAACATCAAAGCCAAGTGGGAAGAGTTCAAAACCACAACTGCGGCGACCTTCCAAGAAATCGGTGACAACCTGAAGGCAAAATGGGAGAGCATCAAAGCGAATGTTGTCAACACGGTCGAGAACATCAAACAGAGCATTGTAAATACATTTAATTCCGCAAAAGATACCGTCTTGAATGTCTTTGACAACATAAAGAGCGGAATCCAGCAGAAGATAGAATCGGCAAGAGACTTTGTCCGAAACGCAATAGACCAGATAAAAGGCTTTTTCAACTTTTCTTGGAGTTTGCCTCACATAGCACTTCCGCACTTTTCAATGGTCGGTCAGTTCTCGCTGAATCCCCCGTCCGTGCCTCATATTTCGGTCGCTTGGTACAAAAAGGC
>JAFOCD010000077.1 GCA_017381475.1 Bacteroidaceae bacterium | reverse complement strand
CCGGTGAGCGATAAGAAGTACTCCTCCTGGGCCGATTTCGTAAACAAAAACCCCGGCAAGGTGAAATGAACCACCAGTCGGGGTTCTCTTATTGAAAAGCTATCAGAAGTCCCGGACAGTAGGGCGAACCATACTACTAACTGGGGAATGCATCTGATAGCTTTATTGGATTCGCTTGAACTGCGATACCATTTGTAGCGCAGTATTTTTGCATTGACAATGCTCGCTTTTGCTTGATCACGCGCTCGCATTGTCGATACGCCGTTACTTGAACCCTGCAATCATTTGCTTTTTGCGCATTGATAACACCGTCTTTTGACTTTAGCCCCTACGGGCGTCGACCTTTGGTTCGCAACCCGCGAGGCACCAATTTCATCGGTGCTGCTCGCGACTAATTGCTGCCGGTGTTATCGATGTTTGAACTGCGCTATCATCTGTTTTTGCATTGACAAAACTCGCTTATCGCGACCCGCACGGGTGTGACTTTGCCACACTGCGTGCGACCTATCGCTGCTCGTTTTGTCGATACTCCGTTACTTGAACCCTGCAATCATTTACTTTTTGCACATTGATAACCCTTGCTTTTCGCAACCCACGCGGTACGAACTTCGTCCGTACTTCGCGTGACCTATTGCTGCAAGTGTTATCGATGCTTGAACTGCGCTACCATTTGTAGCGCAGTAACTGCGCATTCATCGCCTTTATTGCCAAGGCGGCCACCGCTGCGTTCCTGTGCCTGGAGCAGGTTGTTAGTTGTTATGAGGCCAAAAATTACAGGCGTGTCATACTCTACATTCAGTCTTGAGAGTCCGGCAGTGACGCCCTCGCAAATGTAGTCGAAATGGGGTGTGTCGCCTCTGATAACGCAACCAATGGCAATCACGGCGTCATATTTACCACTCTTTACCATCTGCGAAGCTCCAAAGATAAGTTCGAAACTGCCTGGAACGCTCGCCAGTTCTATGTCGCTCTCCTCAACACCATTGTCAATCAGTGTTTTGACTGCACCATCGCGCAGAGCGTATGTTATTTCGTCATTCCACTCGGCGTAAACAATGCCAATCTTGCGCCCCTTGCCATATGCAACCTTTGTTGGGTCATATGATGAAAGATTCTTAAGTTCTGTTGCCATAAGATTATTTTCTATTAATAAAAAAGGCTGTCCTTTTGCGACAGCCTTTTTTTGTTTTGTTGATTTATTACTTCGCTGCGTTGAGCTTTACTTTTGCTTCGTTTGCAACAGGTGAATATGGGTATTCATCCTTTATTTTCTTGTAAAGGTTCATTGCCTTATCATTTTTGCCCTGTGCCTCATACATTGCTGCAACATCTCTCCAGCAAGCAGGAGTTACAGCTACATTATTTGCAAGTGAAGCTGCTTCAAGAATCAGACGGATGGCATTGTCATAATCTTCAATCTGTGAATAGCAATTACCGAGCAACTGCTTTGCTTTTGGAGCAATGATTTTATCGCTTCCGTTGTATTTGCTCAGGTGGTTGATAGCCTCTTCATAATTCTCTTGCTGTGAATAGATTATGCCTGCGTAGAAGTGTGCCTTGTTTGCTGCGTTTGTGCCATTGTATAGATCAATGATTTCCAGAAAACTGTCAAGGGCTGCTTGTGGTTGCATGCCTTGCCATGTTGCTTCAATATTTGCAATAGCTGCTTCAGCCTCGGTGTTCTCTTTTTTCTCGGTTGCGTCTTCGTTAAATGCGTTGAAACCGACAAATGCAAAGATTGCTAAAATTGCGATTATAAATGCTTTTTTGTGCTTCGTTACAAATGCCTCAGCCTTGCTAAGAGCCTGGTCTGGTGCAATAGGTTCGTCTTTTTTGATTTTCTTGCTCATAGTTATATTATGTTAATTGTTTATGTTTTTCTAATTACAAAGTGCAAAATTAATCAAAATATTGGTTGACGAAAAAATAAATAAGTTTTTTTGTCCTTTAAAAGAATGTATATGCCTCTTTGTTATTATATTTGTAACAGACTTCCTTGATTTCTTTATGGAGGGCTCAGTAATCAAATGAAGAGTCATTAAGGATTCTGTAATGAGATTATAGATAAATTGGAAGGTCCTGTATAAAGATGGTGTCGAATGTGTGGCGATGATGATTGGAACTTGTTTTGCAACTTTCGTTAGTTGTGATTTGCCATCTCGCTCGTTTGCGTTATCTTTGGATAAGATTTGCTTCACTCGCTGTAAAATAAATCAAAGCAAGCTTTATTTATCTCGCTCGTTTGCGTTATCTTTGTAATAGATTAGAATATCCACAATGATACTCAGCAGTATATCATTACTCAACTATAAGAATCTGCAGGAGGTGAACATCATGTTTTCCCCCAAGATAAACTGTTTCATTGGAAGCAATGGTATGGGAAAGACCAATCTGCTCGATGCGGTCTACTATCTCTCTTTCTGCAAGAGTGCTGTTACGGCTTCCGATGCTTCGAACATCATGCACGATGCTCCTTTCTTCATGCTGCAGGGCTGTTATCAAAGCGACAGTGGCATTCGAAGTGAGGTTTCGTGTGGCCTGAAGCGTGGCGAGAAGAAGCAGTTCCGCAAGGACGGCAAACTTTATGACCGCCTTTCGGATCACATCGGTTCTGTACCACTCGTAATGGTGTCGCCTGCCGACAGTGAACTGATAGCCGGCGGTAGTGAGGAAAGACGCCGTTTCATGGATGTGGTCATCTCGCAGTATGACAAGGAGTATCTTGGTGCGCTTATACGTTACAACCGTGCGTTGCAGCAGCGTAATGCTTTGCTGCGTGGTGAACGTGAACCCGATGGCGAGATGATGCAGCTCATTGAGGAGATGATGGTTGACGAGGCTTTGGTGATCAACAGGGGACGCAAGGCGTTCATCGACGAGCTTGTCCCTGTCTTTGAAAGGTTCCATGGCACGATAGCGTGTGGCAGTGAGGTGGTTTCGTTGAAATATCGCTCGCACATGAATGACGGCGACTTGCTTGAAATGTTGCGTCAGTCGCGTGCCGATGACTATCGTCTTGGGCACACCTCAAAGGGGGTACACCGCGATGAATTGACAATGTTGCTGGGCGGTTATCCGCTGAGGCGCGAGGGGTCGCAGGGACAGAACAAGACTTTTCTTGTGTCATTGAAACTGGCGCAGTATGATTTCCTGCGTTCAAAGGGTGGAGAAATGCCGTTGCTGCTGCTCGATGATATTTTTGACAAGCTCGACAGCCGTCGCGTGGAGCAGATCATTGCGCTTGTGGCCGGTGATGGATTCGGGCAGATATTCATTACTGATGTTAACCGTGAGCACATTGACCAGATTCTTGAGAGTGTGAGCGGCGGCTACCGTCTGTTCGAGGTGCAGGGTGGTTGTGTTGAGTTGATTAAATCACGTGAGGTATGAAAAGAGGCTCTACAAAATCAATAGCAGAACTTGTGAAGGTGATGTGCCGTGAAGAGGGGCTTGAGACTCCACTCAACGAGTATCGCCTCATAAATGCTTGGCCTAAGGTGTTGGGGCAGGCTGTATGCAACTACACCCGTGATTTGAAAATATATAACCAGGTGCTTTTTGTTACCGTGACATCGTCGGTTCTGCGTCAGGAACTGCTGATGAACAGGCGTTCGCTGGTGGCAAAACTGAATGATTATGTAAAAGCACAGGTTATAACTGATATTGTATTTAAATGAACATAATGGCTTTTTTGCGGTTTATTAGTTTGCAGTAAAAAGGTGTGTTGAGACAATAATAATTTAAAAGAGAATATTTTATGCAGAATTCTAATGTAAAGATAAAACTCATTATTCTGAGTTTTATGCAATTTGCGATCTGGGGTGCCTACCTCACTTCGATGGGTCGCTATCTTGACGGATATGGAATGGGCTCGGATATCCCATGGTTCTATTCGGTACAGGGTATAGTGTCAATCTTTATGCCTGCCATAATAGGTATCATCGCCGACCGTTGGGTGCCTGCGCAGCGCATGCTTGCGTTCTGTCATGCGGTGGCTGCCACATTCATGGCGATAACCGGCTTTATAGGAATGTCAAAGGGTGCGGATGTCTGTTTCAATGACCTATTCTGGACATACACGATCAGTGTAGCTTTCTATATGCCTACATTGGCCTTGTCTAACTCTGTTTCATATACGGCATTGACAAAGGCGGGTCTGGATACCGTGAAGGCTTTTCCCCCGATTCGCGTGTTCGGTACCGTAGGTTTCATCGCATCGATGTGGATTGTTGACTTGACGGGCTTCCAGAACGATTATTCACAGTTCCTAACATCGGCAATATGGGGTGTAATGCTTGCTGTATATTCATTGACATTGCCACATTGCCCGGTGAACAAGGGTGGCGACAAGAAGTCGTTGGCTTCAGCCTTTGGACTCGACGCTTTCCGACTTTTCAACAAGAGAAAGATGGCACTGTTCTTCATCTTCTCAATGTTGCTTGGTGCAGCATTGCAGGTGTCCAATGGTTATGCAAGTCCGTTCATCAACAGCTTTGCTGCCGATCCAACTCTTGCCAATACATTTGCGGTAGAGCACACCAATATGCTCATTTCTTTGTCGCAGATATCAGAGACTCTCTGCATCCTGCTCATTCCTTTCTTCCTGAAGAAGTTCGGTATAAAGACTGTGATGTTCATTGCAATGCTCGGTTGGGTGTTCCGTTTCGGCTTCTTTGCTGTAGGTGACCCGGGAATGCCGGGTGTGCTGTTCTTCGTGATGTCAATGATTGTATACGGCGTAGCATTTGACTTCTTCAATATCTCCGGTTCATTGTTCGTGGACAAGGAAGTGCCCGAGAGCATGCGCTCAAGTGCACAGGGATTGTTCATGCTGATGACAAATGGTCTTGGCGCATCAATTGGTGTAATTGCCGCCGGAGCAATTGTTGATTCCTATACAGTGTCGCTCCCGGTCATGAACAATGGCAAGGAGGTCTTCTATACAGTAGGTGACTGGCCCACTGCATGGTGCATCTTCGCCGGCTATGCACTTGTGATTGCATTGCTGTTCTGGTTGGTGTTCAAGGATAAGAAAGAGGCGAAAGCATAACACGGCATGGTTGAGTTGGTTGTAACAGATATAATGTCGAAGGCATCAGACCATAGCGCTCATGTGCTTTTGCTGAGCGAGAGGGAGGGACTGCGCAAGATCATTGTTGCCTTGGGTTTCCTTGAGGCGCAGGCCATAGCATTTGCCTTGCGCGGAATAAAGACCGACCGTCCCTTGACTCATGACCTTTTCGGTGATGTGACCATGGCATTCGGCATCGAGTTGCAGCATGTACTCATAGACCGTATTTGCGACGGCACTTTCTGCTCGCGCCTCTGTTACAGGCTGGGTGATGTGGAACAGAGTGTGGACTCGCGCACGAGCGATGCCATAGCAATTGCCTTGCGTGCCGGTGCACCGATATACATTGATGAGACTCTGTTGTCGCAGATGTGCATACGTGATGAGCAGAACGGCGCGTTTTCAATCCCCATCACTGCTGCCGACGAGGCTACATTGCGCGTGGCAATTGCCAATGCCGTAAAGGTTGAGAACTATGAACTGGCGCATAAACTGAAAGAGGAGATAGACTCCCGTCATGCTACGCACCGCGAGGTATGCACGGACAACATGGATAACGACAAAAAAGAACTTCTGTAAATGGCACTATTCTATGTACCCGATATAGCAGAGCGTTGGGAGCTCTCCGATGAGGAGGCTGCCCACGCTTTGCGCGTTCTGCGTCTTTCGGTAGGCGACGGACTTGAGATAACCGACGGCAAGGGAAATCTGTACAGGACTACCATTGATTCCATAAGCGGCAAGCACTGCTATGTGGTGCCTTGTGCTCCGTTGGAGAAGCCGAAGAACTGGCAGGGTAGTGTGCACATTGCAATTGCTCCCACAAAGAACATGGACCGCATTGAGTGGTTTGCCGAGAAGGCAACCGAAATTGGACTCGATGCCGTGACATTCCTTAACTGCCGTTTCTCCGAACGCAAGGTGATAAAGCCCGAGCGTGTCGAGCGCATTGTGGTGTCGGCAATGAAACAGTCGCTCAAGTATTGCAAGCCTGTGGTGGGCGACATGATTGATTTCAAGAAGTTCATTGCCCAGGAGCGTCCTGGTGCAAAATTCATAGCGCACTGCTATGACAGCGAGAGGGTGCTCTTCAAGGATGTGCTTGTGCCGGGTGAAGAGGCTACTGTGCTCATTGGTCCCGAGGGTGACTTCAGTCCCGAAGAGGTGGAACTTGCCATCAAGGCCGGCTATCGCCCGATTAGCCTTGGTAGTTCGCGTCTGCGTACCGAGACCGCCGCGCTTGTGGCATGCCACACATATATATTGAAGAATGAGATATGACACAACGTTATTTCATATTCTTTTCCTATGACGGTGCTGCCTACCATGGATGGCAGGTTCAGCCCAATGCAATAACAGTGCAGCAAGTGCTTGAAGAGGCACTGGCGACAATTCTGCGCATTCCCATTCCACTAATGGGCGCAGGACGCACCGATACGGGGGTGAATGCCGAGTGTATGGTGGCGCATGCTGATTTGCCCGATGGGGTAGATGTGCAGCAACTGATATATAAGCTAAACAGGATTCTGCCTCCCGATATTGCAGTCAGTGCTATCAGGCGTGTGCGCGATGATGCTCATGCCCGCTTCGACGCTATATCACGCCGCTATCGCTATCGTGTGGTTACTGCCAAGTCGCCTTTTGCACGTCGTTATGCGTTGCGTGTTATGCAGGGTATTGATTTTGAGGCTATGAACCGGGCTGCGGAACTGCTGTATGAGTATACTGATTTTACCAGTTTCAGCAAATTGCATACTGATGTCAAGACCAACAATTGCAAGGTTATGTATGCAGCATGGCATAATGTGGGTGCCGATGAGTGGGTCTTTGAGATTGAGGCCGACCGTTTTCTCCGCAACATGGTGCGCGCGATTGTGGGTACGTTGTTGCTCGTGGGGCGCGGCAAGATGACGATTGATGGCTTCCGTGATGTTATTGAGAACAAGGCGCGTGGCGAGGCCGGCGATTCGGCCATGGGCGAGGCATTGTTCCTTGTTGATGTGAAATACCCGAATGACATTTATCTGTGATGTGGGTGTTGCTTGCTTTTATGTCAGCAGCCTTGTTGGGTTGCTATGACTTCTTCAAGAAGGTTTCGCTGAAGGATAACTCCGTTCTTGCGGTGTTGTTCTTGAATACACTTTTCTCTACGCTGCTCTTTGCTCCTTTTATATTGCTTTCAAGTACCGGCGTAATTACTTCCGGACAACTCTATGTCCCATCCATAGATGCCAATACACATCTTTTGTTGTTGCTGAAGGCGGTGATTGTGCTTTCGTCATGGCTTTGCGGCTACATTGGCATCAAGCATCTTCCCATAACCATTGTCTCTCCGATACAGTCTACCCGTCCGGTGCTGGTGCTGCTTGGTGCGCTGTTCCTCTTTGGTGAGTCGCTGAATGTCTACCAATGGATTGGAGTTCTCATTGCAATAGTATCAGTGTTCCTGCTGAGCCGTAGCGGCAAGCGTGAGGGCATTGATTTTATGCATAACAAATGGGTGGCATTCATAGCCTTGGCTGCCATTTTCGGTGCGGTGAGTGCGCTCTATGACAAATACCTGATGCGCAGTATTGAACCAATCGTGGTACAGTCCTGGTTCAATCTCTACCAATGCCTGCTGATGGGTGTGATAATCCTTGTGATGAATGCCCTGAACCCGGCACAGCGGCAACGAAAGTTTATGTGGCGCTGGTCGATACCGATGATATCGCTCTTTCTGGGACTGGCTGATTTCTGCTATTTTACAGCGTTGTCGCAGGATGATGCTCTCATTGCTGTTGTCTCCATGATAAGGCGCGGAAGCGTGATTGTCTCCTTTGTCTTTGGAGCAATGTTGCTACATGAAAAGAACCTTAAACGCAAGGCGTTTGATATTTTATTGATACTTGTTGGATTATTTTTTCTATATTTGGGCTCGAAATGAAAAGGTTTTTGTTTTTGATACTCTACATGCTTCCATGTGCCGCATCGTTTGTGTCGGCTCAGGATTTGCGTACACTCTTCATGGATGCACCCGATGAAGTCTTTCCTCTGTTGACAAAGAACATGCGTGCCGATTTGGTCGATTTTGCTGATGCCGGCATGAGCGCTAAGGTTACCAATAATCTCGATGGCGTGAGCGTGCTTGAAAAACTAGGTGATGATTATCTGTTGCTTGCAACCACTGCGTCGTCAACAATGCAACTTAAACTGTTGCCGGTGCAGGACGGGGCTATTGTCTGCGTGGTAAAGACTGTCAAGGCAGAGGCAACCGACAGCCGTATCCGGTTCTATGATTTGGAGTGGAATAGACTTGACGATAGTGGAATGTTCACGCAACCGGCAACAAGGGATTTCCTTCTTCCTGGAACTGAAGCGGATGAGATTGCCGACATCTGTGACATATATCTTGTCGCCCTTTCTTTAAATGCAGATGACAAGACACTTGTTGCCGAGTATACTATGCCTGCATATATGAGTGCCGATGATGCTGCGAAGGTGAAACCTTTGTTGCGTAAGTTGCTCTACAAATGGGATGGTGAGCGCTTTGTTATCGAGTGATTCTTACACTGTCAATAGTCATTTCTCTGATATCGCCCTTATTGTGCTTGTTGAATAGTGAACGGCTGTCATTGATGAATAATTGCAGTTTCTGTTCACCATGGTTCCACTCTTCTATACAAGTTGTTGCTGCCGGGTAGATAGTGAAGTCGCGTTTCCCGTTATCATCCTTGGGCGCAATCCAAGTAAGCAGGTATCGTATATCAAACGCGCGTGTATAGTTCAATATCTTGCGCAGTTTCATGCCAACCATAATTCCACCGTCGGCTCTGCGTATTGACATGTTTGATACCAGGTTGCCGGTAGAGTAGGCAACCAGGTGGGTGTCGGGGCTCTTTTCCGATTCCCGTATTTCAATGGGCTGTATAACATGAGGGTGGTTGCCAATGATGTGGTTTACGCCCTGCTCAATCAGCCAGTTGCTCATTTCCTTTACACTTGCCGGTGGTAGGCTTACATATTCGTCCCCCCAGTGCATGCAGGCTATAATGACATCGGGGCGCTTATCTTTTGCTGTCTGGATGTCACGGGCTATTGTCTCCTTGTCAATGATGTTTACTACCATTGGTGATGGTATCTCTCTGCCGTTTGTGCTGTATGTGTAGTTGAGGATGGCAACACGTACACCTTTTTTCTCTATGATAAGTGGGTATCTCTCCTCGCGTTCCTTTGCGTTGCGGTACACTCCGCAGTGTGCAAGCTGCAGTGAATCGAGCATGTCGAGTGTGTGCATTGCGCCACGCTTACCCTTGTCCATGCAGTGGTTGTTTGCAAAGAGAAGTACATTGAACCCAGCGTCCTTCACGGCGTAGAGGAAACTGTCCGGGGCACAGAATGACGGATATCCACTGAACCCGCTCTTGCCTATGGTCGTTTCAAGGTTCGCTACAGAGATGTCGGCGTCTTTGACTAGTGGCGAGATGTGGCGGTAGCAATAGGAGAAACTGTATTTCCCATCGCTTACTTTGGCCATGTTGAGCTGTGTCTCGTGCTGCATGATGTCGCCTGCGAAGAGCAACTCTATCTGCTGGACTGGAGTTGCAAAAATCTGCGCAAATGCCAACTGTGGCATTGCGCAGAGTAGCAATAGTGCAAGGTGTAGCTTGCTTATCCGTTTCATTTGTAGATTTCGTGCTTTCCTGCAAGCAGGGTGTTCTTCATGAGCGAAACGATGGTCATGGGGCCTACGCCACCGGGGACGGGTGTAATGAATGAGCATTTTGGTGCAACATTTTCAAAATCAACATCGCCGCATAGACGGAAACCGCTCTTGCGTGTTGCGTCGGGCACACGGGTTGTGCCTACATCGATGACAACAGCTCCCTCCTTTACCATTTCGGCTTTCAAGAAGTGTGGTTGACCAAGTGCTGCAATGATGATGTCTGCCTGGAGACACTCTTCGGTAATATTCTGCGTGTGGCTGTGACATACGGTAACGGTCGCATCACCTGGTAGGCTCTTCTGCATCATGAGGCTTGCCATTGGTTTGCCCACGATGTTGCTGCGGCCAAGCACAACGCACTTCTTCCCTTTTGTGTCAATGTTATATCGGCGTAACAACTCCATGATTCCATTTGGGGTTGCCGAAAGGAAACAAGGGAGTCCGATAGAAAGGCGGCCTACATTCACCGGGTGAAAACCGTCGACATCCTTGCGATAGTCTATGGCCTCAGTAACCTTCTGCTCGTCAATGTGCTTTGGTAATGGTAACTGTACGATAAAACCATCCACGTCGGCATCATTGTTCAGTTCATCGACCTTTGCAAGCAACTGCTCTTCGGTAATGTCGGCTTCATAACGTATGAGCGTGGATTTGAAACCGCACTCTTCGCAGGCCTTAACCTTGTTGGCAACATATGTTTCGCTGCCACCATCGTGTCCCACGAGTATAGCGACCAGATGAGGGCGCTTGCCGCCACCAGCCATAATTCCTTTTACCTCAGCTGCTATCTCGCTCTTTATCTGTGCTGCTACAGCTTTACCGTCAATAAGTTGCATAATGGTATGAATTTTACGGCAATGCCGTAGGGTTTGACTTTCAGAACTTGAATTTTGACATCAGACCGCCCATCTTGCCGCCAGCCATGCCTTTCATGGTCTTGCGTATCTGGTCGAACTGCTTCATTAGTTTGTTTACCTCCTGCATTGTGTTACCGCTACCGCGTGCAATGCGCTCCTTGCGTGATGTGTTGATGATATCTGGGTTTGCACGCTCCTTTGGAGTCATTGACTGTATGATTGCCTCAACATTCTTGAATGCATTGTCATCTATTTCGAGGTTCTTTACAGCCTTGCCAACACCTGGAATCATAGCCATGAGATCCTTGATGTTGCCCATTTTCTTGATTTGCTGGATCTGGGCAAGGAAGTCGTTGAAATCGAACTGGTTGCGTGCAAGTTTGCGTTGCAGTTTCTTTGCCTCTTCTTCGTCAAACTGCTCCTGTGCGCGCTCAACAAGTGAAACCACGTCGCCCATGCCCAGGATACGGTCGGCCATACGGTTTGGATGGAATTGGTCAATAGCCTCCATCTTCTCACCTGTTCCGATGAACTTGATTGGCTTTGTAACAACGGTACGGATTGACAATGCGGCACCACCTCGTGTATCACCGTCGAGTTTGGTAAGGATGACACCGGTAAAGTCGAGACGGTCGTTGAATTCTTTGGCGGTGTTCACTGCATCCTGACCGGTCATTGAGTCGACAACGAACAGGGTCTCGTTTGGCTTTACGGCCTCCTTGATTGCTGCAATCTCGTTCATCATCGCCTCGTCAACGGCCAAACGGCCGGCGGTATCGATGATTACAAGGTTGTAACTCTTTGCTTTCGCCTCCTTGATAGCATTGAGCGCAATCTGCACGGGGTCTTTGCTTTCGGGTTCGCTGTATACGGGTACGCCAATGGTCTCTCCAAGAACCTTCAACTGGTCAATGGCGGCTGGACGGTAGACGTCGCAGGCAACCAACAATGGATTACGGTTCTTCTTTTTCTTCAGGTAATTGGCAAGCTTTGAAGAGAATGTAGTCTTACCGCTACCCTGAAGACCAGACATGAGGATGATGGCCGGATGTCCTTCGTAGTTTATTTCAGAAGTCTCGCCTCCCATGAGGGCTGTTAGCTCGTCGTGTACAATCTTTACCATCAACTGGCTGGGATGCAACGATGTGAGTACGTTTTGGCCAATAGCCTTGTTCTTTACGGTGTCTGTAAAGGTTTTTGCTACCTTGTAGTTGACATCGGCATCGAGCAATGCTTTGCGTACATCCTTCAGGGTTTCGGCTACATTGACCTCGGTAATACGACCCTCTCCTTTGAGTATCTTCAATGAGCGTTCAAGGCGCTCGCTTAAGTTTTCAAACATTTTTATATATTTTATTCGTTATTAATCTTTCTTTATACTTATTACACCACCGGTAGCTGTATCGAACAGCACCTTGGTTGTGTTGTTCTTGCCGAAAAGAGTCTTGGACAACACTTCGGTGGTGCCAAGTTGTGCTATGGCAATTTCTTTCTTGATGAAGGTTCTTGATCTGGTGTATACCTCCATCCTTGCTCGGCCGGGGATGTTGTAACACACTCCCTCTTTCTTAATGCTCTTCTTGTTGGCCGCAGTTTCGTTTTCGGTTGGTAGTACCACGGTTCTCAAATTCTTGATGTCGTAGTATACAGGCTCGCCGGCCAGGTTCTCCTTGTCAAGCACGCCAAGCTTGCGCGAGAAACGGAAAAGTACCGCTTTGACGGTGTCACAAGCGCTACTTGGAATAAACTCATAGTTATATGTGTGGTAGAGCGTGTCTGTACGTCCGGTGAACATCTCGGTCAGTGCGCGTTCTTGCTTGTCTAGTTCTTGTAAAAGAAGTGTGATTCCTGCGCCGTCGCTTGGTGTGTTCTCAGACAGACCTCTTGTTATCGCAAGCTTGCTTTCGCGTATTGTATATATCTCTTTGGCCGTAAGCTCTGCCATCTTCGCGGTGGATGTGGCGGTGAGCATCTCTTCGGTCATGTATTGTGACGCATCTATGCGCTTACCCGTGTTCTGCTTTGCTGCAACCCTTTCTTCAATTGATTTCGCTGGCATTGTGGTGTTGATGGCCTCTATTATGCCTTTGTCATTGAGGCTTATGTTGCTTGCCGTGCTGCCGTTGAGCTTGACGGTATATGCTTTGTCTTTACAAGGGATACCTTCGCAACAGCTCTCAACGCCAACAATCTCCCAACTGTTTCCCGGTTCGGCTATGGCGTCCTTGATGTGCAGGAATCTCTCGGCATAGCTGCTGAACTCACCTGGAGTGCGTGTCACGCAACAGGCCTCTACAGTTATGCATATCTTTGTGTCGGGCAGGAAGTATGTCATTCCTTCGCTTGTACCCGAAAAGAATTTGTTCACATCGGTCTGTGCAATACACGGGGTTGCCAATGCCAGAATGAATGCTGCAATGATTTTTTTCATCTTTTTGAGGGTTTTGTTTTGCAAAAGCACAAAAACTCTAATTTGCCGCGAAGATAGTAATTTGTTTTTAAATTATCCCTAATTTTTCTTTTATTAGGTGTTTATTCATTGCTTTTGTAATAAAATAGGCCCGGTTTTGCGTTTTTTTCGGAACTTTATCATACTTTTGTAGAAGTATAATTATCGATTTTTAAAGATGTCAGTAGTTAAAATACACGACAGGGAATTTGTCAAATCAATTTCTCGTGAAGAGATTGCCGCCCAGGTGAAACGTGTGGCGGAGATGATAAACATGGATTATGCCGGCAAACGCCCGTTGCTTCTTGGTGTCCTCAACGGTTGTTTCATGTTCCTTTCGGATTTGATGAAGGAACTTGAGATAGAGTGTGAGGTCTCGTTCGTGAAGCTATCGTCATATCAGGGTTCCGAAACAACCGGTACGGTCAATCAGGTGATGGGTCTTAACGAATCAATTGATGGACGCGATGTGATTATAGTTGAGGATATCGTTGATACTGGCCTTACAATGCATAAGATGCTCCAGACGTTGGCCGAGAGCAAACCTGCGTCGCTCGCGATAGCGTCGCTCTTCCTTAAACCAGCCCGTCTGCGTGTTCCGGTTGAGGTTAAATATTCGGCATTCGAGATACCCGACAGGTTTATTGTGGGATATGGACTTGACTATGACGGTCTTGGACGTAACTTGCCCGATGTGTATGATGTTAAAGAATAATTTAGGATATAATAACAATGCTTAATATAGTTATTTTTGGTGCGCCCGGCAGTGGCAAGGGTACACAAAGCGAAAGAATTGTCGCGAAGTATGGCTTGAACCACATTTCAACAGGAGAGGTTTTGCGCGGTGAAATTGCAGCCGGTACAGAACTTGGCGCAACTGCACAGAAACTGATTGATAAGGGTCAGCTTATTCCTGATGAACTGATGATTAGCATCCTTGCTTCCAAACTTGATTCGCTTACCAGTGGCAACGGAGTGATTTTTGACGGTTTCCCCCGTACTATAGCTCAGGCCGAGGCCTTGAAAGTGATGCTTAATGAGCGTGGACAGGATGTGACAGCCATGATTGAATTGGATGTTCCCGAGGATGAACTCATGACGCGCCTTTTGAAGCGCGGACAGGAATCGGGGCGAGCTGATGATAACGAGGAGACAATCAAGAAGCGCCTTGTTGTATATAACGAGCAGACTTCGCCGCTGAAGGAGTGGTACAAGAATGATGGTAAGCATTGTTATATAAATGGCCTTGGTGAACTTGACCGCATTTTTGCCGACATTGTTGCGGCTATTGAATCGAAGAAGTGATTAAGGAAACGGGAGGCTCCCGTAACAATTGAGTTGCCGCCGTGTGTGGCAACTTTTACTATTTATTTGTTTAACAGCCCGTGAGGGTCTTAAAGTTTTTTGTTATGGCAGAATCAAATTTTATCGATTATGTAAAGATTGTGTGCCGCTCGGGTCGTGGAGGGCGTGGAATGGCTCATTTGCATCGTGCAAAATATATACCCAATGGAGGTCCCGATGGTGGTGACGGTGGCAAGGGTGGTGATATCATCCTTCGTGGTAACCGCAACTATTGGACGTTGCTTCACCTGAAGTATCAGCGCCATATATTTGCTGGTAATGGACAGAATGGCGGTATAAATAAAAGTACCGGTGCTGATGGCGAAAGCAAGATTGTCGATGTTCCATGCGGTACTGTGGCGTATAATGCTGAAACCGGCGAGTTCCTTTGCGATGTAATGGAGGATGGTCAGTTGGTTACACTGCTCAAGGGCGGCCGCGGCGGTCTCGGAAATGTTCACTTCGCAACTCCTACACGTCAGGCGCCTCGCTTTGCGCAGCCGGGTGAACCTATGCAAGAGATGACAGTGACGCTTGAACTTAAATTGCTAGCCGATGTCGGTCTTGTCGGTTTTCCAAATGCGGGAAAGTCAACATTGCTCTCTTCTGTGTCAGCGGCAAAACCCAAAATAGCCAACTATCCATTTACAACGCTTGAACCTAACTTGGGCATCGTTTCGTATCGTGACGGCAAGTCGTTCGTGATGGCAGATATTCCTGGTATTATTGAGGGTGCAAGCCAGGGTCGAGGTCTTGGATTGCGTTTCCTGCGTCATATCGAGCGTAACTCTCTGCTTCTGTTTATGGTACCTGCCGATGCAGATGATATCAAGAAAGAGTATGAGGTTCTGCTTAATGAACTTGCAACCTTCAATCCTGAGATGCTTGACAAGCAGCGCGTGCTTGCGATTACCAAGAGCGACCTTGTTGATGAGGAACTGAAGGAAATGCTCTCCGAGAATCTTCCCGAGGAACTCCCATGTGTGTTTATCTCGGCACCTACGGGTGAAGGAATTCAGGAACTGAAGGATATTCTTTGGGCTGCGCTCAATAGTGAGGAGAATCGTCTCGCAGCAGTCAAGCGTGAAGAACTGGTGCATCGTAACTATGACCGCAAGATGCTTGCAGCAGATTTTGCTGATTGGGAAGCTGGCTTTGATGAAAGTGTGGAGGCTGACGATGATGACTTTGATTATGAGGAGTTTGATTGGGACGAGGAGTGATATTCAAAAACATAAACATAAATAAAATAAGATAACTTATGGCTACAAAAAAACATTCATGGAGTTATGACAATGTCGGTGGTGCTACGCGAGTGAGGATTAAGACCGGCGCAGACATTGCTCATCTTGGAGAACTTGATCTTAAGAAGTGGACAGTGCTTCCGTGCCCTACTGCTGGGTTGGATATTGACGAAACAAGTCTGAAATATATTGATGCAGATAATGATGGACGCATTCGTGTGAATGATGTGATATCTACATCGCAATGGTTGACCGCAGTGTTGAAGGATGCCGATTTGCTCGTTAAGGGAGCTGATTGTATTGATGTTGAATCGTTCAATCAGGAAAATCCCGATGGAAAGAAACTTTATAACTCGGCAAAACAGATTTTGGTTAATTTGGGCAAAGAAGGTACTCAGATATCTTTGTCTGATACAAAGGATATTGCTGCCATCTTTGCAAAGACACGTTTTAATGGAGACAGTGTGATAACAGAGAGTACTCCGGAGAATGCAGAGGAAAAAGCTGTTGTTTCCGCAATTGTCAAGACTTTAGGTGGTGTCGTAGACCGTAGTGGTGATCAGGGTGTTAATGCAGAACTCATTGAGAAGTTCTACCAGCTCCTTGCTGATTATGTTTCATGGCATGGTGCTGTTGTTGACGCTCCTTATGGCGCTGATACAGACAAGGCAATAGAGGCATACAATGCTCTTGATTCAAAGGTGAAGGACTATTTTGTACGTGCCAAACTAGCTTCTTTCTCGCCGGAAAGTGCAGCAAAACTTGATGTTCAGACAGGGTCGATTGAGGCGATCAGTGCGGATAACTTGGCTGATAAGGCTGATGCGATTGCTGCATATCCGATTGCCCGTATTACCGGTAAGGCCGGTTTGGATGTAAATGTTGCGATAAACCCAGCATGGTCGGCAAAGTTCAATACTCTTATTTCTATTGTCAAGCCAAAGGAGAAAACTCTCACAGAAGAGTCATGGGCGTCAATTGGTGCTTCTTTTGCTGCATATGATGCATGGAAGTCTGCCAAGAAGGGTGCAGAAGTAGAGGCTTTGGGTCTTGAGACAATAAAACAGATGCTTGCGGAGGATAAAAAGCAGGCGTTACTTGATCTTATATCGCAGGATGCGGAACTTAAGGAGACTGCCGATGGTATAGATATGGTACACAAATTCATGTTCATATACCGCGATTTCTACCGCTTGCTCTGCAATTATGTTACATTCCAGGATTTCTATACCAAGGATAGGAAGGTTAAGGCGATTTTTCAGAGTGGACGCCTGCTCATTGACCAGCGTGAGTGTCGTATGTGTATGAATGTGGCAGATATGGCGAAGCATAACACGATGGCTCCGGCGAGTGGCATGTATCTTGTGTATTGTGATTGTACTACAAAGACGAGTGCGGTAAAGAGAAATATTGTGGCGGCGATTACCATTGGTGAAGTGGGCGATCTTTTTGTTGGAAAGAATGCTATCTATTTTGACAATGATGGCATGATGTGGGATGCTGTGGTTACCAAAATAATTGACAATCCGATTAGTGTTGGTCAAGCTTTCTGGTCTCCATACCGTCGCATGGCTACAACCATTGAGAACCTTATAAATAAGAGGGCTGCTGAAAAGGATGCAGCTATGATGAATGATGCCAATGCGAAGATAAATGCTGTTCCAACGACGGCACCAGCGGCCAAACCCGAGAATGGCCAAACCAAGCCACCTTTTGACATTGCTAAGTTTGCAGGTATCTTTGCTGCTATCGGTATGGCTGTCGGTATGATTGGAACATTCCTATTAAGCATTTTCAAAGGTTTCCTTGCACTTGAGTGGTGGCAGTTGATTTTCGCTTTTGCAGGCATCTTGCTCGCTATTTCAGGTCCAGCGATGATTATGGCTTGGATGAAGTTGCGTCGTCGTAATATTGCACCATTACTCAATGCTAATGGCTGGGCTATCAATGCTGCTTCGAAGATTAGTATTCCATTCGGTGAGACTTTGACCGATGTTGCGAAGTTCCCTAAGTTGAGAGTTAAGGATCCGTTTGCAAAGAAAGGTCTTTCTAAATTCCAGAAGTGGGTTGTTTCATTGTTGGCCGTTGCGGTTGTTGCCGTTGGTTTGTGGCTCGGTAACCTGCTTTCTTGGGCTGGTCTCTCGTCTCCATTGTCTTGCTTTGATGAAGAAAAGGTGGAACAGGTGACAGATGCTCCGGTTGCAGAAGCTGATGCTTCTGCAGCTGAGGTTGTCTCGGAAACAGATGCTGATGCGGCTGCAGATGTAGTTGCTGGCTCAGAAGGATGATTACCTTATATAATATTATATTATAATGACAACCGAGGCAGCAGCCTCGGTTGTTTTTTTATGTATGTTTTGGTGTTACTAGTTGGTGGTTTGGTCCCCAAATTATCCATTGAATAATGTTTAACAATATTTAACATTGAAAAATACTGTATTTGGGGTGTTGCAGGGGTGTTTTTGCACAAACAGAGCATTTTTGTGGGGTGCATGATGCTAAAAAGCAGTCAAACTCTTTTTTATTTGAAATATAATTTTTACCTTTGCAGTCCAAAATGGACTATCGTGTTTTGACGTGTCCAATAGCGCAGAAATATTTAAAAACAATATAATAATAATTAAAAATTTAACAAAATGCCTACAATTCAGCAATTAGTAAGAAAAGGCAGAGAGGTTATTGTAGAGAAGAGCAAGTCGCCTGCACTCGACAACTGTCCACAGCGTCGTGGTGTTTGCGTTCGTGTTTACACTACAACTCCAAAGAAACCTAACTCTGCGATG
>JAFOCD010000076.1 GCA_017381475.1 Bacteroidaceae bacterium | reverse complement strand
GCTCTCGACCTCGAAAGGCAGCCAACGGCGGTTGCCCGTCATATCGGTGAGGAACTCGCGTTTGTTGCTGCTGGCGCAGAAACTTGCCAAACGCACACGACGCTCCTTGGTATAGCCGTAAGCAACCCGCTCATTGACATCGCTAGAAGTGATGACAGACTTCATGGCACTGAGCTCGCGTGGGGTCATGGCATCCAGCTCGTCCATATTGATCAGTCCGAACTCGGCAATACGCAAGCGGTCATCCTTGCTGAGCTGGGTAGCATTGGCAAGCTTGCAGCAGTAGTCACGCAGGTGGGGCGGAATGAGGCGTTCAAGCCAAGTGGTCTTGAAGATACCCTGGCGACCAATGAGGACAAGGACCTGGTGATTAACGACCTCATCCTTGAGCCAACTTGCCACCATCGCCACAAACCACTTCTTGAAGCAAGCGCGCCATAATTCCTTGCCTTTCGCCTCCTCGCCTAAAGCTTTCACCGTCACCTGTTGAGCAATCATATCAATCCAATCGGGTTGGTCGGGGGTGTAGGGCTTGAGGGAGCGCACATAGTCGCGCAAAGGGTGTACGCGCGGGATATAACTGCTGCCTGCGTTCAGCACGGTCAGAATCTCTTTGGCGGTGATGTTCGCACCCGTCTCAGCACAGCAGTCACAGACAATGCTGTTGATGTCCGCATTCGTAATATAACGCCATCGCTCCTCGAGCAGTTGCACTTTTTGTGCGATGAGATCATAGCGTAGCCGGTTGAAGGCCACATAATTCTCGTGAATGTAGTCACATGCCAATTGTTGGCGGTTTTGTTTTTGTTCACTCATAGTGGTATAATTTTGGTTTAAATTTATATACTTGTTGACACTTGCTATCATTATCAGTTTTGTTTTGCTCTCCAAATGCGGCATGCTGCATTTCATTAGAGCAAAAACAAAATATCTCCTTGATTTTTATTTATTTTTGTAGCCCTCATAGAGGGCGTATTTTTGTTTCAAAAAAATAATTGTCAATAATTGACATCAAAATTGACAACAATTGTCTTAATTACAAGTCCATCGTTGTTTTTACTCGCGTGTTCGATTGCCGAACACGAAATGGCAAAATACGTTCCTATGGAATTGCTTTCATCCCTAAGTGGCAAATTGTGTGGTCACTCTGACATCTCTTTCGCAAAGCGCGGTGATACTATGTACACCCAGAAACGCTGCAACAAACGCTCCACCCCATACTCGCAAGAGGAGATGGCACGTCAAGAGAAGTTCAAGGCAGTCTCTGCATCGACTCGCGCTCGCATGAAAGACCCTGGCAAAGTGATGACCGATATGGAAGCCTTCCGCGCACAAAAGAAGTACAAGACCTTCTATCGATTCGTTTTCAACCTCGAGTGGGAGAGCTACGAGGGCTAACCTCGTAGCAGTTTAGAGAACGGCGCCAGCGCCTACAGAACGCCGCTTTGCGGCTACAGTTTAGAGGCGATGGATATACTTCCTTTACCCACTAAACAGTAGCGCCTATGGCGCGTTCACTAAACACTAAACTCACCTCTAACCTTTAACCTCTAACCTTTAACCTAATTTTAAACCTTAAACCCTTAACCCCCTCCCCGGCATGGAGGATTCCGAACACCGAGTAAAAATTGACAACCATTGACATCTCATTGACTATAATTGTCTTATTTATAAGTCCCTTGTCGCGGACGATGTTGGTCCGCGAAATGTTGTTGAAAAAAGTTGTTTTAGTTGTTGATTATAAAGTACCCTTTGTTGTTTTACTCGCGTGTTCGATTGCCGAACACGAAATGGCAAAAGTAGAATATTCATTCCCTGTGGACAAGGTCCACGGCAAAGTGAGCAAGTCTCACAAGATCGGCTTTGCGCACCGCAAGGCTAGTAAACTCAATTACACTACCTCCTATGGTACTCGTATCACTCCTTATTCTCAAGATGAGATGGCGCATCAAGAGAAGTTCCGTGCTGTTGCAGCAAGCACCCGTGCCCGCATGAAAGACCCAGGCAAGGTAATGCAAGACCAAGCAGCCTTCAAGGAGCAATCCAAGTACAAGACCTTCTATCGCTACGTCTTCAACCAAGAGTGGGAGAGCTACGAGGGATAATCCTCGTAGCAGATCGCTACGCTGAAGATCGTTCGCTGTGCTCACTGTAGATCGCTCGTAAAACTCGCTGTAGAGCTTAGACTGTCTTCAG
>JAFOCD010000075.1 GCA_017381475.1 Bacteroidaceae bacterium | reverse complement strand
TGCACGGCCGGTGGGCTCTTACCCCACCTTCTCACCCTTACCCTTGCGGGCGGTTATTTTCTTCTGCGTTACTCCACCTTCACAAGCGGCTTTCTGTTAGGAAGTGGAGTGCTCTGCGCTGCCCGGACTTTCCTCCTTTGCATTTGAAGCAACGGCGACAGACTGTCCGACTGTATGTTTCGCAGTCTTTGTTAAACCGGCACAAAGATAGTGCAAAAGAGCGGCAAGATTGTTGTTGTTTTTGTACGTTTTGTACGTAAAAATAAAAAATGCTTTATATTTAACTTTTATTAACAATAAAATCCGTGATATTTTGTGGGCAATGTACTCTATAATGGTGTAGATGTTGGTAAAATACCGGCTTTTGTGTCGCTGCCAACCCGGTGCATTGACCGGCGGCAATGGAGTTTTTTTCTGCTTTAACTGCCATTGGTTGCCATAATTTCGCGGGTGCTTTCTGCTTTCACCCGTGTATATCACAGCGGTGGTATATTTAAATGTGTTTTGTATGGTCAATATCTGGAATTGTGCGGTTTTGATGCAAAAGCCGGTTTTTTCGGTGGTTTTTGTAACATTTAACATGATAAACTTGTATTTAATGAAGGAAGTTATTAATTTCGCGAATTAAAATTGTATCGCTATAAAAAATGAGACAATTAAAAATTACTAAAAGTATTACCAACCGCGAAAGCGCATCGCTTGACAAGTATTTGCAGGAAATTGGTCGCGAGGAACTCATCACCGTTGAAGAAGAGGTGGAGTTGGCACAAAGAATCAGAAAAGGAGACCGCCGTGCACTTGAGAAATTAACACGAGCAAACTTGCGCTTTGTGGTGTCTGTGGCAAAACAGTACCAGAACCAGGGATTGAGTCTGCCCGACTTGATTAACGAGGGTAACCTTGGACTCATCAAGGCCGCAGAGAAATTTGATGAGACGCGTGGATTCAAATTCATCAGCTACGCTGTTTGGTGGATTAGACAATCGATTCTGCAGGCTTTGGCAGAACAGGCGCGTATCGTTCGCTTGCCTTTGAACCAGGTGGGTTCATTGAACAAGATTACAAAAGCATTCTCTAAATTTGAGCAGGAGAACGAGCGCCGTCCATCGGCCGAGGAACTTGCAGATCAACTCGACTTGCCGGTTGACAAGGTGGTCGATTCGCTCAAGGTGTCTGGCCGACACATTTCGGTTGATGCTCCTTTTGTTGACGGTGAGGATAATAGCTTGCTCGATGTCCTTGTGAACGATGATTCTCCAATGGCCGACAATCTGTTGGTGAATGAGTCATTGTCGCGCGAGATTGACCGTGCTCTCTCAACACTTACCGACCGCGAGAAGGAGATTATACAGATGTTCTTCGGTATCGGTATGCAGGAGATGACGCTCGAGGAGATTGGTGACCGTTTTGGTCTTACACGCGAGCGCGTACGCCAGATTAAGGAAAAGGCAATTCGCCGTTTGAAACAGAATCAGCGCAGTAAGTTGCTGAAATCTTATTTGGGATAATGAATTTATGCTCCGGGCTGCATCGCGATGCAGCCCGGATTTGTTTTTGCACATTCCTTTGCGCTGTTAAAAGTTGTAATAAACTTTTAGAAATGTCAATATTTTAGTACCTTCGCGGATATTTATGTTTTTAGGGATATGAAGAAGATAGTTTCTATACTTTTATTTATATGTTTGGTGTTGCCAAGCGTGGCTATGGCCAAAAGTGATGACAAGAAGCAGGCCAAGAAAGAGGAGGCTAAGGATATATATGTCCTTGGCGTTTCCATGGCTTTCCCTGACTCGGTTGTATATTTTACCGAGATTCAGTGTGTTGAGAACGTGGTGCTCGAGAATGGTTTCTTGCCTAACCGTCATCTTTATTCATACGAACTGAAGGATTATATGAGTTATGCGAAGGGTATGCCTGGTCGTACATCGTTCATCTTCTTCTCGGAGAAGCGTGCGAAGCTTGAAAAGAAGGAACAGAAGATAAAGAAGAAACTCATTGAGCGCGAGGAGAAGACTGTGAGATACCTGGGCGACGCTTTCAAATTCACAAAGCATTGATATGCCGGGCAGGGTTGGGGCATTTGTTTTCTTCTTGCTAATGACTCTTGTGTCGTGCAACGACCCTGTGTTTCTGAGGGTGAGGCCTGATGTTGTTGAAAAGGGCGACACGGCGCGAAGGACATTGGTGGTGTATATGATGGCCGAGAATAGCCTGAACAATTATGCATCGCTCGATGTGAAGGAGATTATGGAGGCTGTGCCCTCTATTCCCCGTGACTGCCGTCTCTTTGTCTATGTCGATGACAACAAATTCCCGATGATTACTCAGTACTTCCGCATGACGAACGGCGAGGCTGGCAATTCCAATTTTCATCCTTTTACAACTGATGTGTGCTCGAGCGACACGGCTGCGCTGGGGGCGGTGCTCGATTATATCCTGAAGGATTATCCAACCGAATCGCTCGACCTGGTGATGTGGTCGCATGGTGACGGGTGGCTGAGGGGGCCATTGAACTCAGCTCCGCAGCGTTCTATTGGCATTGACAACGGGAAGAATTCCTATAGCAACAGCGTTACAAAGACAATTGAGGTTGAGGAGTTGGCGGCGTTGCTCCGCAGGATGCCGGCAAGGGTGGATCGCCTGATGTTCGATGCCTGTTTCATGCAGTGCGCCGAGAGTTGCTTTGCCCTGCGTGGCGCTGCCGAATGGATTATTGCTTCTCCGGCCGAAATTCCCGGCGACGGTGCTCTCTATTCAACACTTATACAGAATTTCTTTAATTCGGACGGCCCCGAGGATATATTGGATTCGTATATAAGAGCCTATGAAAACAGACCTTCGGGTGCGGTGTTGTCGGCTGTGAACACGCGTGGGATGCAGCATCTGGCCGACGTTACATATTCCTATGTCATCAAGTATTTCAATAGTGAGAAGAGACGCGACTATACCGATGTGTTCTCATATCTGCCCGGTGGAAAGTACAGCGGCTCTCCTGCTTATCCGTCGTTCTTCGATATGAATGCTGTGATGAAAAAGTATCTCACGCCCGATGAGTATGCTCATTGGCGTGAGGCTTTTGACGGGGCTGTTACCTATGTCGCATCGTCGCCAAAATGGTATTCGGCGGTGTGCGGTCAGGTGATAGGGTACGATGCTGCGGTTGGCGGCGGAATGTCAATGTATATGCCACAGCATTATAGTCGTAACGATAAATTCAATTCTGATTTCATAACCACTGAGTGGTATTCGGCTGCAGGATGGCAGGCGGCCGGGTGGTGATTCCTTAGAAATCTACATGGAACTGTACGCGTATGCCCCATTTGTCAATGCCCGGCAGGTCGCGGTAGGTGAGGCGATGTACGTAGTCGACGCGTAGCACCTTGAATATGTTGGCAATTCCCACACCGACTTCCATATATGGCATTGTGCTCATATAGTGCTGTTCGTAGTCCTCATAGGGGAGTTTGAACAACTCTCCGGTGTTGAGAGCATCGGGACGGTTCTTTTCGCTCAGGTGTCCGAACATTCCACGGAATGAGATTACCTCGCGCCAGTTAAGTTTGCGTATCAATGGGATACGGTTGAACAGCAGGCCGTTCATGTTGTAGGTGAGATCCCACGATGCATACTGGTCATTGAAAAATTCCATGGCGTTTATCAATGAATATGACTCGCGCTGTATGGTATATGAGAGGTTGGCATTGGGGATTATGAGCATTGGATAGGGGACCTGATTCCAGATTTTACCGGCCTTTATTACGCAGTCGGTATGTCCGAATGCCGAGAACCAGAATCTCTTGTAGAATCCGAACTCGGTGTGGTGGTAGTTGAACTCGCTGCCAAGCACGCCTTTGAAACCAATTCTGTGCGTGAGGGTGAATACCGGGTGCTCGGGGGTCACGGATATGCGGTTCCATTTGTTCTGTATGAACTTCTCCTTTGGCGCGTAGCGCAGTCCTATTTCAATCTCGGAACGGGTGAGGTCTTTCTTGAATGTGCTTGTGGTTACACCATTGACGGTCTGTGTGCGCTCGAATGGAACGAACTGTGTGGAAATGTCCACGCGGTTGCGCAGGGTTACATTGAAGGAGAAGTGGTTATAGAACTCCTTGGTGTATGTAAACTCGGCCTTGCGCATGTAACCAATCTTGTTGTCGTTCTGGCGTTTGAGGCTGATGAAGAAATTGTCCTTGTTGGTGTAGAGATAGTTCTGGCCATACTGGTAGATGTCGTTCTCGTAGTGCAGGCGCAGTGAGTGTATGGGGAACTCGTTGGGATGTTCATTTTTTTTCTTGAACGAGTATTCCAACTCGCCCATGTATTTCCATTTGTTGTCGCCAATACCGTATGCGACGAAGAAACGTCCAAAGAGGTACGGGTTCAGATGAGCCGATGTCATGGCACCCGTGCGCAGACGCCAGCCTTCGAGGTCGTTGTGGCTGAAAGTGGTGTTTACTGGGCCGTAGAAGAGTGGTGGCTCCTCTTTTTTTATGGGTACCCAACCTGTGAACAGGAATGAGATGCATTTCTCGCCCCAATAGAATATCGGATTCTGGCGCAGGATGGCAAGCATGTCGCCAACCGATCTCTCTTTTGCGCTCACTTCGTTGAAACCGTATTGGCTCCAGTACTCGTCGCTTTTGCTTGTGGAGTTGTCGTCCTCAACAACATGTGACGGGTTGCTGAGTATGCGCTCTGCAAACTCGTTGCTCTGGAAACTGTGGTTCTGGTATGCAACTTCGCGGTTTGCATAGAAGCCAGTCAGGGCGTTCACAACCTTTGATTCGGCAGTGAGTGTCTCCTTTGTCAATAATCGTGTGCCGTCGTCTGTGCGCTCGAAGTTTTGTGTGATGCTTAATGTCTCCACAAAGTTCATGTTTATTTCGTGAGGCGTGTTCATCCTCACAAGTTTGATGAATCTGGTGCTGTCGGCTATTACATACAAGTGCCCGGTGAAGCCGAATGACTCTACATTGAACGGCGTGAAGGCGAGATCTATGCAGATATCGCCGTCGAGCATAAGGGTGTCCATTATGTAGTAGCGGTAGAATGTGGGGCCTAGTTTTGACAACGGGCTCACGAACTTGCTGTTGAACAGCGAGATGTTGTCCTGGAATATGTCGACATCCTTGAATACCTCTTCGTAGAGTGCTTCGGTTTCGCCTGCTGAGAAAATATCATCAATGCCGTTGCGGCGTCGGGCTTTTACATGTTGTCTTTCGCGTTTAGGTGAACTTTGGTAGTAGTCGGTGGCGATAAGTTCGCGTGCTGAGATGTGGAGTATGGGTTTGCCAGTTACCTTTGATGTGTCGACATACTCCTCAAGGAACTTGAACTTCTTGCCGAATGGATTTCCGTTGCTCGTGTCAAAATCGTTCAGGGCAAGATTAAGTTTCTCGTGTCTTTCGCGGCTGTAAAACTCCTTGTTCTTCGGTGAGTTGTCGTCGCGTTGCTCAATGAGCTTTCGTGCCAATTCCAGTGCGGGGTTGTTCTTTTTGCTGTATTTTTCGCGTCCGGGCTTTACTACCACTTCGGGCAGGTCGTAGTCGGCGGGGGTGAGCAATACCTTTAGCGGCATTTTTGTCTTTGGGGTTATGGCAATGTGCGCGTCGGTGTATCCAAGGCATGATACAATCAAAGTGTCATGCACGATAGGTGACTCGAACGAGAAAACTCCCTTGTTGTCGCTGATGCTGCCGTTTTGTGTATCCTTAATTCTTACAGATGCGTAAGGTATCACTTCTTTAGTGGAAGAATCAATAGTCTTGCCGTGTATCCTTATTTTCTCTTTCGCACTCTGCGCAAGCAGGGTGGTAGGGAAAATAAAGAGTATTATTATATATAATAGGTGTAATGTGCTTTTCTTCATCATTTATTTTGCTTACGGCAAGATGCAATATGCGCATTCCAGCATTTGTGGTTGCAAAAGTACGCAAAAATATGCGATTGCTTGCCTAAATTATAAAGATGTTTTAGTGTAAGTGGTGGTTGATGATAGAATTTTGCATTATTTTAGATGTTTGGTCCGTTGAATGAATCTGCAGATTTTGAATAACAACAGAAAAATGACTTTTGTTCGCCATTTTTCTAGTTTTTGTAAGTTATTGAAAATTAGCAGTCTTTAAAAAAGTTTAAAAAATAGTGTGATTTTTCTTCTCGTTTTGTTTGTCATTTTAAAAAGTTGCATTACCTTTGCACTCGCTTTCGGGAAGCAACGCGGTAACGCGATGTGAAACGAAGGGCAATATAGATCCTTGACATCATTCCATACAGACAAGCAGTACAACCTTGCTTTTTTATGAAGCAAGAAGC
>JAFOCD010000074.1 GCA_017381475.1 Bacteroidaceae bacterium | reverse complement strand
GATGACAAGGCAGCGAGGTATCTGAGATAGGCAGCCGAAGCCTTGGAACGGAAATGAATAAAAAGAAGAATTTCTGCGTTACGCTTGCTCGCAAAATCCTCATTTACTTCAATTAAACTCCGGTTTTGCAATCTGCGCAAGCCGGCTGCCTTTGGCGAGCCTCGGCTGCACTCGTCGTAAAACGCTAAAGCAAGCTTTGCGTTTCACTCGTTTGCGCAAGCCTTGGTCTTCATCATTTTATTCATTCCTCGACAATCGGGATTGATAGATAAAACGAAGAAGGCTGTCATGCGACAGCCCTCTTCGTTTGTTTTACCAGAACTTGTTGTGTTCTACACTATACTCAAACCCCACGGCGCGGAGTTTATCTTCCAATTCTGCGCGGTCGACATCAAGGTCGGCGCAAAGTCCATCGAGTGACTCGTATTTGTCGCGCAAGTACATGTTTACTGTGCTGAAAAGCATCATTGGGTCATTGGGTAGTTCCATATTGCTCTATTTTACGGGTTCAAAAACATTCATATTCTCATTGTATATTGGGCTTTCAATTCCAAGCCAGTTCATTACACTATGGTATACATAGAACTGCTCGACTTGTCTAAGTTCCTTTGTCGTTGTACAACTGTCGTTTTCCCAAACAATGAAAGGTATCTCGTATTGCTGTTTTGGCGCGTAGCGTCTTGGTAGTGTACCATGCATGAACATGTCGTTTTCTCCAAGTGATTCACCATGGTCCGATACATATATCATGCAACAGCGTTTGTCCTTTACTTGTTTCAATGTCTCAATAACTGAATGTACAAGGTAGTCTGTGTACAGAATGGTATTGTCGTATGCGTTTGTCAATTCCTGTCTGTTGACCGATGAAACCTCTACCGATGTGCATACAGGAGTGAAGCGGTTGAACTCTGCAGGGTATTTTGCAAAGTATTTTGGTCCGTGGCTTGTACTGCAATGCAGGACTATCAGTTGTTTGTTCTTGTCGCAGTTCTCTATTTCTTCGGTAAGTCCAGCCAGCAGCACTCCGTCATATCTTCGGTCTTCGCCAGGGTATTTGTCGGCAAGGCCATTGTGGTCAATGTATTTTTCGATGTGCAATGGTGGTTCGCCCCAGTTGGCTGTGCGCCAAACAACATCAACTCCGTGGCGGAAAAGATAGTTTGGCAGGATCTCATACAGGTCATCACTTTTCTTGTAAGAGACAATGGCCTTTACACCTCCAATTGTGGATACATCGTCCGAATTGGCGATGTATGCTCTGACACTGTCACCTGCAAGCAAAGGATTTGTCTCTCTGTTGTAGCCGTATAAAGAGAAATTGTCGCGTCGTGCCGACTCTCCGATTATAAGCACGCAGACATCCTTGCTCTCAGTCATTATCTGGGCGTCGGGCAGCATTATCTCCTTTTTGTTGCTCTCGATCTGTATTACAATGTGGCGTACCGTGTTTATGATGTATGACCATGGCATGAGTCGACCACCCAGCAGTGTCGCACTTTGGTCAATCCATAGTACATTGCGCACATTGGCGAACATTACAAGAATTACAACTAGCAGTGCACCGATAATGCTGACAATGAATTTCCAGAATTTTGAGTATTCAATCTTCTTCGCAAACAGGTATATGCAAGGCGGAATGCCAAGAAAAAGCACATATATCAATGCTGACATTGAGAAGAAACCCGAAGCCTCGTCCGAATTTGTATTGAACACATTTGCAATGGTTGGCTCTGTGATATATGCTTCAAAGGTGTTTATGGCATAGAGGCAACCTGCATTGATTATGAAGGTGAGTGAAATGATTGCCTTGCCGACACCACGGCCAAGCCACAGCAGTATATAGTACAAAAGATAATTCAGTACGAATAATAATATAAGCACACTTGAGAAGATGAGCACTCCGTTCCAGTTGCATTCAATATTAAGCAGGATGGCAAGGAATGCAAATGCAACGATTATCGAACTCTTGACATTTCCAGCCCGTTTCTGCAGGTGACGGAAAAGGTAGATGATCGTTGGAATCAATATTGTGATAGCTGCAAATAACAGTGCAACACCACTTCCCTCCTTGATGTTGTCAAATACAATGTTGAATGCCGGTATGTTGAACACTATAATAGTGTAGAGGCTTAGTATCGTACAGACCTTGTGTATGCTTTGTGGAGTCTTTCTGAACTCTTTCCATTTGCTCTTCAAATAGGTACGGCTACAAACCTTCTTTAGGTCTACAGCTGCAATTTTCTCTTTTGTGTTACTGAATTTGTCTTTTAAATAATCCAATTTCATCGTTTTATGATTGTTTTATAGAATGTGAATACTAATAGTGCGAGCAACGCCAACAGTGTTGCGTTGAAAAGCACACTCAATGGAGTATTTACGCTGTATGGTTTTTCCTTAACGGGGCTGTCGGTAACGCTCGCGTCATATCGTGCAAATGGGTTCGAGAAAATGACCTCTCCGCTAGGGAAATAGACTGTGAAACGCGCATACGGGTCTTCGCTCTTCATTTTATATTCGGCATAGTTGCAATCCCTTGCCAGTAGAAGGGTAGTGTGTCCTTGACCGAAAACCTTGATGCTGTCTGCCACTTGTGACAAGCCAATGAAAACCGTGTCTCCTTTTACACCAATTTTATCAATATATGGCTGTTGTTTGTTTCTCTCGGTCTTTATCTCCCAATCTCCATTGCCGTAATCGGGTACCCTCATTGAGTAATAACCGCCTTCAAGCAAAACTCTCTTTATGTCTTCGTATTTTGCCGACGGCGAGCAGATGAAACTGCATCTCTTTGCTACGCGATGTGACTCGTCGGGGTTGTGCAGGTCATCGCCTGCGAGTCCAAAACTGTATCGTCCGGCACTCAGAGCCCAATCCCAGTACTCACATTCAGTATCTTCCTCGCAGTCAATTTCAATGATATTGTAACCGGCAACCTTCTCCATCATCTCTTTGGTAACAGACCTTGTGTGCAAAGGGTGGTTGAACTGTACAATGTCACTCTCCTCTCCAAGCATCTCCAATTGGAACTGTATCTGCGATGGCAACACAGGTAGCAGATGGTCGAAATGGTTTATTCCCTTGCTGCCGAATACAAGTTTATGGAACTTCAGCAGATTATATCCGTGCTCATAAACATTGACTTGTAGTTCCTTGTCAAAAGGGTGCTCTGTCAGTTCGTTGTGGTTTGAGAATGTTACGATGTCATAATCAAGTTTCTCGTATCTGCGATATACCTCGTCGGGCCAATACTCACACTCGTTGAAGATACCCTCAACGCGTGTGTGGGTATGGAAGTTTGCCTTTTTCCAGCAGAGTGTCGTGTCAATATGCCTGTATGGATTGAAAATGTCGGGGCCGCAGAACGGCTCAGGCTTTTCAAAGTCATATATAAGACTGCCGCTTGTAGCAACAATTACTGTTGCCGCGATGATGAATATCGCGTAAGGGATTCTCTTTAAAAAATGCAGTGTTTTCTTGTGTTTCTTCATGGCTGTTTCATAACCGATGCAAAATTAGTCATTTGTCCACACAAATAAAAATAAGTAATCAATAAACAGACTAATAAACGACTTTTGAGTCTTGTTGTAAAAGAGTTATTTACAAGCAGATTCTTACACTCGGTTCATTTTAAAGAGTCGTGTTAAGAATTTTTCATTTTTTTTAAATAAAAGTTGTTTATTATGCTCTTTTTGTTGATATTTGCAAGCATTATTTATCTCTAACAGAGATTGTAACGTTAACAGGCTTGACAGCCTTTGGAAAATGAGCAAAACATTTAGTTATGGAACACTTAATAGCAAACACTGGTATTCAATTTGTAACAAATGAAGTTGAATTTAATCCTAATGAACAATTGATCTTGAAGGATGGCAAGCCTTTGAAGTACTCATTCTTGGAGTATGTTGACGAACTGCTTGATATAAAGATCTTTGATTTGTTATGTTCGACTTCAGGAACATACATTCCTCTTAATGAGTTGCGTTTGGGCAATGGTTTTGAAGTACGCCCCAATGGAGTGGAGTGTGTTGATGCGCTAGGATTGACCAAACCGAAATCTGATATTTCATTAGACCGATTCTCTCATTTCCAGGCGGGTTCGCCAGGCGTGTTCACAATATCATCCTTGACTGGATATTGTGTACCAAACCCCGAAGAGACACATGCAAAAGTGGCGGCGTTTGAACTCTTGCTTGACAAATGGCTTCCAATGCCAATGTTCGAGAAGAATGTAGACGACTATACCCAGAACTATCCTATCGGCTGGTGTCGTCTGAAAATAGAGCGCATCGGTATCGGTTCGCAAAAGGGTACCGAACGTTTCCGTCTGACGTGGGCATTTGATACAAATTCGTCCGATGATGCCATGTCTCCAATCCGCCCAACTTTTGCCGATTGCGAAGACTACAGCAAGAAATATACATTGTGTAATTGCGCTTACGAAATGTTCGACTTCTTGTCGACAACCGATGACAATGGTAACCTTACCGCATTCAGCGAGTATATATATGCATTGCTGGGTCGTCCAAACGATTCAATCTCGAATAAATATATAGCATACTATATTTATCTGGTTAATTTCTTGCGTTTGGGCAACTATGCGCCTGAAATTATCTTGCACAACGGTCCCGAAAACTCTGTTCCTGTAGACCTGGTGCTTGACATCGGTAACTCAAGAACATGTGGTGTGCTGTTCGAAGACGGCGATTTCAGGAAAGGTCATCTGCTCAAGATGAGGGATTTGACATATCCGCACATCGTTTATGACAAGTCTTTTGACATGCGTCTTGTTTTCCGTCAGGCTGATTTCGGTAACGACATCATACTGCCCGAGGATGTCTTCAAGTGGTATAGTTTTGTCCGCGTAGGCGATGAGGCCAAGCATCTCGTTTACCGTTCTTTGGAGCAGAACGGCCTCTCTTCATTGGAGACAAACTATTCAAGTCCAAAAAGATACTTGTGGGACAACAAACCATTTGATGGTCATTGGGAGAATCTCGTAAAGGAAGGCGATGCATTCAATGTTCAGCAGGCAACAAATGTATATGTGCCAAAGTTGTCCGAACTGTTTGACAATTATGGCAATTATATCGCAGACAACAACAATGTTTGCTACGACCTCTTTGCGCCGACACAATATTCGCGCTCATCATTGATGAAATTTGTCCTGATGGAGATATTCTTGCAGGCGATAGCTCAGATAAACTCGCCTCAATACAGGAACCACAATGGCGATATTGACCGTAAGCGTGTGTTGAGAAACATCATATTGACTTGTCCTACAGCTATGCCAATAGCTGAGCAGACCAAGCTGCGCAAATGTGCCGAGGTTGCATTTGATGCAATGTTGCGTTGTATGCCACATCTTAGCAAGGCAAATATATATCCTAATTCTGAAAAGATTCAGAGAGTTGAAGACGAAGTGCCTGTATGGAACTATGATGAGGCTTCATGTTGTCAGTTGACCTATCTCTATTCCGAGATTGCCCAGCGTTACAGCGGCTCAATATCAAAGTTCTTTGACATGAAGGGTCACCTGCGCAAGGAGGATGTGGAAAATGGCTATGATAAGAAGTCGTTGACAATCGGTACAATCGATATCGGTGCCGGTACAACAGATGTCATGGTCTCTTCATATCAGTGCAAGGGCGAGAATACCAATGTGCTGGTTCCAAATCCGCTCTATTGGGATAGTTTCTACCTTGCCGGTGATGACATCTTGAGAAATATGGTGCAGAACCTTGTCATCGAGGGCGAGAATCATAATGCCCCCAATTTGGGCAACATCCGCAGTGCCGTGCTTTATCGCATAAGCCAGATGAGCGATAGCGACATCAAGGAACTCCCTTGCCTGAAGTCAAACAAGGTCTACGAGAAACTTGCATCCAATATCACCGATACATACGACAAAGAGGCCAAATTGGTGGCAAAACAGGTGCTCGTAAACAACCTGATGTGCGACTTCTTTGGACAAGACTCTGCCGGCATGGGACACAAGGCACGTCGTTGCCGTCTTGATTTCAATACTCAGATCTCGGTTCCCATCTCCCAGATGTATCTTGAACTGTTGCGCTTGAAGCGTCCAACCCGAGTATATTCATTTGACGAAATATTTGTAGACAACAAGCCTGCGAAATATCTGCTTGACTATTTTGCCGAGCATTTTGGTTTCCGTTTCGAAGAACTGCAATGGCGTTTTGACCCCGCTGCAGTTGCTGATGTCGTAAAGGCGACACTTGAGCCATTGATGAAGCAGTTGGCAATTGTACTCTATGCCCACAAGTGTGACATCATTGTATTGGCCGGCCGTCCCACATCGCTTGATGCAATTACAGAACTCTTTGTCAAGTATGTTCCCACATCACCCGACAAACTCATAAGATTGAATGAGTATCACATCGGAAACTGGTTCCCCACAGCGACAGGCGAAGGATATTTCTATGACCAGAAGTCAATTGTTGCAGTAGGTGCAATGGTCGGTTTCCTTGCAACAACATCGGGACTTCAGGGATTTGCCTTGGATATGAGCGTGATGAACAAGAAAATGGAGTCAACTGCTCGATACATCGGTTGCTACAACCCCGTTTATCAGCAGGTCAAGGAGTCGGCTCTCACTCCAACTCGCATGCTTGCAACTATCGATGCTCCAATATTCCCGGTATTTATGGGTTGCAAACAGTTTGATTCTCCATTGTATCAGGCCCGTCCATTGTATGCGCTTTACAGCAAGGAACGTGCATTGAAGGTGACCTTGACAAGAAATTATGATGAGAACAGAGAGGTCCTCATAATTGAAGAGGTACAGAACGAAATGGGAGAACAGATGCCAATAGAGACTGTAGAACTTGTACAGCAGTCGTTGGTTGACGACAAGAGATACTGGCTCGATAAGGGCGCATTTACATTGACAATAAACTAAAATCTTGGAACGATGATAAACAAAGTAGACAAACAGATAGATAATATAAATAGTTCATTGGCCTGGATTAAGAATAACAAGCCCAATGACTACAAGGTGAAGTTTATTAACTTGGTTGAGCAACGCCGTCGTTTGAAGGTTGTCAAGAGAGCGTCGTTCGACAACCCGGCAATTGCAGCATTCGGTAAGAGCCAGGTTGGTAAGTCTTACCTCATGAGCTGTATATTGCAGAAGCGCGACATAACAGACAACAAGGAACAGGTCAAGGCATTCAAAGTCAAGGCCAACAACAAGGAATATGACTTCATAAAGGAGGTTAATCCCATTGGTGACGACAAGGAGGCAACAGGTGTAGTAACACGCTTCAGCTCCTTTAAGCGCTCAAAGAACCTCTACAGCGATAAATATCCGGTTCTGGTGAGATGCTTGTCTCTTGTAGACATCACTACAGTGTTGTGCGATTCATACTTCAATGACCTGCACAATTATACAACAGCGAGCGAGTCGGACATTGTTGCAGTCTGCGAGGAGTTGGTTGCAAAGTATATCAACATGCCCGATGTCCCATCACCTGCAATTACAGCTGATGAGATACTTGGCATGAAGCAATATTTCAAGAAGCACATAAACAATGCCCAGGTATTTGACAACTGCTCATTCTTCAGCGAAATAGCGCTTATCATTGAGAAAGTTCCCGTTCAGGAGTATATCAATGTGTTCCGTTACCTTTGGAACAGCGACCAGAACATAACAAAGCTCTTCAACCGTTCTTTGGATATTCTCAGTCGTCTTGAATTCTCTGAATATGTATATCTTCCTGTTGAGTCTGTACTTCACGAGGGTATCAAGGAGAATACCGTTATGAGCGTTGAGTGTCTTAAACACCTTCTTGATGACAACAATACCCGTACGACCGAAGTCCTCATTGGCAGGGGTAAGGATATCTGCAGTCTTGGCACCTTTACCAAGAGCGAAGTGTGTGCTGTTGCTGCCGAGGTTATATACAAGATTGACGACAGTTTCATCGGCAGTACCAACAAATATTGCCTTGATGGAATCAATGAGGCTGTCAAGACCCAGGTTAACAGAAACGAAATCGAGATGTCAGTTCTCCGCGACAACGACCTTCTCGACTTCCCCGGTGCCCGTTCACGTGAGAAAGAGGATTGCAGCAAGTTGGGCGAGAATACAATCCTGCTCTACTGTTTCCTGCGAGGTAAGGTCGCATACCTTTTCAATAAATATAACGAGTCATTGTTGATAAATGTACTTTTGTACTGTCACCATAACAAAGATAACGATGTTACAGACCTGTGGCATCTGCTCGATGAGTGGGTTAAGAACAATGTAGGCGAAACCCCGGAGAAAAGAAGGGCAACGCTTGCAAAGACAAAGGTATCGCCGCTTTTCTACTGTGCAACAATGTTTAACCTTGATATGAAGCGCAGGGATAGCGATGTCGAGAACAGCACAAGTGCAATCGAAGGACGCTGGAAAGGTCGTTTCGAGACTGTGCTTAACAACCAGTGCTTCCATAGAGATTCGGTTGAGTGGGTCAAGAACTGGTGCGCTAGCGGCGATTTCTTCAAGAACAGTTACTTGCTGCGCGATTTCAAGTATTCAGGCATTGGCGAAAGTGGCCTCTATGACGGTTTCAGAGAGCATGGCAAGGAAACAGAAATGGTAATTCCAAAGGACTACTACTCTCTCATGCGCGAGACATTCGTCAAGAACAACACCGTTAAGGAACTCTTTGCCAACCCCGAAATGTCATGGGATCTTGCTGCAACAAAAAACAATGACGGTTCTTTGTATATCTTGGAAAACCTTAAAGTTGTGGCATCATTTATGGATGCAGCACGCGAGAACCTCTTCAGCGAAAAGCTTGCCGAGGTTACAAGGAAGGTTTATGACGAGCTTAAAGGCTATTATGTCTCTACAGACAAGGCCGAAATCCTCAATACAAACATCCGCAACGCCAAGAATGTCTTCCGCGAGTTGAGCTTTACTTGCAACATCGACAACTACTATTTCGGTCATCTTGTGCAGGCACTTCAGGTAACGGAATCCCAACTCTATAAGGTTATACATGAGGAAATTATGCAGAACCCCGAAATTTTGGCAGCTCCAAATAATTTCGACAAGTACGAGATTATCCGCAAGGACTGCGAGAACAATGGCCGTCCTTTGCATAAATGCACCTCAACTGCCGAAATGTGGGATGCGTTGATACACACCTATGCATTCTCTAACATGGAAGACGCAGAGGAGTTCCTTTCACGCAAGGGTGTGGATCACAGATTGCTTTTCGAGGTAGAGAACAGCAGAACCAAGACCAACTCGGACATCATTGCCGATTACATCTACAATTCATGGTGCGAGAAGATAAAGTCAGTAAGTTTCATCAACATGTTCACTGGTGACAACTCCTTCAACAGTAGCGTGATGGCGAACCTTATCGATAATATCATTGAGACCTCAAACCGCATCAAACTCAATGAAATAATGGCAACAGCAATTTCGGACTATGTGAATGTAGTTGACGTACACATTGTGAACGAAAGCTTCATCGCCGATATCATGGCCGATACCATCAACGACTTTGTTCTTGACCTTGGTTACTCAACCTACAGCGAAGAGCAGGTGAAGACCATAAAGGGAATCGCAGAATCCCATAATCTCCCAATCTTTAAGTACATTGACAAGGAAGACGAGGTTACATATACCGAGGAGATGCTGACCGACCTGTTCAACTCAATCTCTTCAAATCCTTTGGCATTGATCCCATCCTTTGAGGAGAACTATTACAAATGGGTCGAGTACATGTATATCTCATATGTTGCCCATCTTGATGTTCCCAACTTCAATATGGAGGTGAACAATGCCCTGAAGCAGATTCTCACAAATTTGAAAAGCGTAGTTCAAGAAGCCGTATAATTGAATTAAGATGAAAACCATTATCTATAAATTAAAGCAAAAGGTACAATCATCGCCTTTGTGGATGCCATGGGGAGCCATGGGCTGTCTGTGGCGTGTCATGTTGTTTCTGGCTTTGCTGTTCTTGTTGTTCATGTTGTTGTCCATGCTCAGGTCGTGCGACGACTCTTCGGCAACAGGCACTAATGGCCGTACGCCCATCCATAGGCATCGTTATGACCTGCCCGATGATATATTGAATCCAAGACGCCCGACGACACCTGTTGATTCGGATAATCCTGGTGCAGTGGACAATCCCATAGGTGAGGATCCTCGCAACCCCAATGATGGTTACAGCGATCCCGAAGCCCCTGGTGCCAATGAAAATATTCCGGGCAATATAAACAATCCGGGTCCTCATTTGCCTCCTCCTGAGGCAAACAGACCACGCCCGATTGAAGATGACAATATCGTTGACGATGATGAAAATGGCAGCCGTGTGGCATCGAACCGCTTGAATGTAATTCTGGATAGCGATGCTACAGACGAGACATTCAAGAATTTTGCACAGCAGTTCAAGAGTGCATATCCCGGCAATGATTATGAGATTCTGTTCTACAATACATACACAAAACTGATACAGCTTGGAGTTCCTCCAAGTGAACGCGAACGTGTAAAACAGGAGCTTCCTGGCAAGATACAGGGAATATCGTTCAGAGTCTTTGACGAAACCATTTTCAGTGGAGCGTACAACACACCTAACGACCCGGCTTTCAGACATCGTGAGTTCTCCTGGTACCTTGCTCCCATACAGGCCTATGAGGCTTGGGAGATAACACAGGGCAGTCCCGATGTCGTTGTGGCAATTGTTGACAGCTATTTCGACATGACTCACGACGAACTGGAACAGTCACGCATTGTATCTCCATACAGCGTTCCTTTGAATTCTACCGATGTCCGTCCGTCACGCAGCTGTCCCCAGTCCGACGCTGCATTCTTGCATGGTAGTGCAGTGGCAGCCCAGGCTGTCGGTAGCATCAACAACAATGCAGGCCTGTGCGGCATAGCCCCCAAATGCAAACTGATGCCCATTAGCATGGGACATCAGTTTACCTCTATGACAATGCTTCAGGGAATACTCTATGCCATCTATCAGGGTGCCGATGTGGTGAATGTGTCGGCAGGTATGATGCTGAACCCCGAGTTTGAGCACATGCCGGTTGAAGACCAGGTAAACTTTGCCAAGGAGTACAACAAGGATGGTGAAGATATCTGGCAATTTGCTTTTGATATTGCCGACAAACGCAATGTAACCATTGTATGGGCAGCAGGTAACGAGAACTACTATTCCGGCCTTGACTATACCAAGAGAGGCGAGAATACCATTCGTGTGGCTGCCGTAGACAAGAGACTCAAAAGAGCCGATTTCAGCAATTATGGCAATTTCGAGGAACTTGGTTGCCATGAATCGACAGTGTCGGCACCAGGAACCGAAATACTCTGCGCCATGCCGTTCAATACATACTGCAGTGGCGATGGAACCAGCTATTCGGCTCCAATTGTAACCGGTGCAATAGCTTTGATGAAAAGCATTGACCCCACACTTACAAACCGCAAGATAATAGAGATTCTGCAAGAGACCGGCAAACCCATTGCCGGCAGTCCCGAGATTGGCCCTTTGCTCCAGATAAAGGATGCTCTTCTTAAAGTCCAGGGGGCTTTTGTCAACCATGAGGATATCATGAACGACCATCAGCAGCTTGTGGGTACATGGCAGACCGTGCAGGAACTCCACGCATACGATGCCGATGGAAGGCGTCTTGATGAGAAAGTACTGGTCTATTTTCAGGTACATGATACAAACAAGGCCGATATCAAGATCTACGAACATGTGACATCAAAGCATCTCTACAAGGCCAAGACCAGAATAAAGTGGGACAGGAACAATGTATGCTTTATCATGAACAGTGAAGCAAAATCACCAAATACCGCCATTACGTATGCCAAAAATATCTACACATGCACATCTGCTACTAATGGCAAGCTGCAATGCTACCATATTAATGGCAATGATACAGTGAGATATATGCTAAAGAAAACAAGTAACAATCCAAATATAGATATAACATCTTATGAGTAAAAAGAAAACTTCAAAAGTTACAATAGCGAATATTGTAACAATGCTGGGCTTGGTAGCCTTGGCTCTTTTTGTCTTCTGCGGACATGCATTGCAGAACTTTGAGAACAATATGGGTACAAACATCATCGTCTCATTGGCTTTTGTGCTGGGCGTACTGTTTGTTTTGTGGCTGATGATTCATGCAAAGAAGGTTGAGAATAATTTCGGCCCATGGCGTATTGTCGAGGTAGGTGCTATTGTCTTGTTCCTTGGCGCATCATACTTCACAGGTACTAAGATGATGAAGTACTTCATGATAAATGATAAGATGGAAACCCTCAAGGAAGTTGCACTCGAGGATGTACAGGGACTTTCTGATTTGATAGATGAATTTGTGGATAATGAAATCGACCGTTGTAGACAAACTGCAACATTGGCTGACAATTATTCTTACGAAAGTTATTTCAATAACATTGCAGAAGAATATGGTGATGTTGAAGACTATTTTTCACATTTAGAGGAAAAAGTTGGAAAAATAGAGGCCGATGGCAGCGGTATAAATAATAGGAGTGCATGGGAAAAGGAAATCTCGGAGATAAGAGAGACTATTACCAATTGGAACCTGATTATGTTGCCCGATGCAGTAAAGCATCTTGAAGTGCTGTCAAAGGATATGAATGAAAAACTTACTGAAATTTCAGCAAGTTATAAATTTAAAGAAATTTATGGTTCAGGATTGAGCAATTCGCGTTCGAATGTATATGAGTACAAGGTGAAGTTTCCGGCAATGGTTAAAGAGGCCGAGGGTTTCTCTCCTGCTGGTCTTGGAATCATCATACTCATTGACATTCTAGTGCTGGCAAGCTATGTCTTTGCTTACCGTTCACGCAAGGTGGCTCCCAAGGCCAAAGGCGCATTCTTGGGTGGAGCACCACTTAACTAACATTCTTTTTAACACAAAAAAACGACATTATTATGAGCGAATTGAATGAAGCACAATATCAGCAGTTGCAGGCCAGAGTAAACATGATTCCCTGGGCGCAATTTTCACAATATCTTACATGGACTTACCAGGGTCGCAAGTTGACTGTAGCCGATTTCCCCGAGGCAAACGAGGCGCGCAAGTTGCAGATTGAAGAGGCTCTCCTAAACGCCCCAAATCCTCAGGAGCAGAGTGAATGGAATGGAATAGAGCAGTTGTGTGGCGTTGCATCCGACAATCTGCCACAGCTCGATCTCCTTATTGGAAAACTGGAACTTTATATAACAAGATGGAGTAACTCAACAGCAGCTAACAACCATGTTGCCGAAGCTCGTGAAAAGTTGGCCGAGGCACAGGAAAAGCACGCATCTTTGATAAAAGGTGTCGAGGATGCCGATTGGCTCAATGTTGACCAGTTCTCAATTGACTCCCTGCTTGCTTTCTATAGCAAGTATCCAAGGACTGCGCGCAAGGACGAGATAGATACCACTGTATATAATTTGTCGAAGACAGTAGATCCTTCAGCTGTTGTTCCGGCCTTGAACAGATACAAAGTGAGTTTCCCCGACGGCCAGTACATTGCCGAGGCCGACAGGGTAATCAATGAGGTGATGGTATGGTTGCAGATAAAAGAGCAGAGAGACCTGTTCGCGACACACATGTTCATAGACCAGTGTCCTACATCAACTTTTGTTCAAGAGGCAAAAATCCTTTTGATGGAACTCAAGAATGCCGAAATCTCTTTGATGAAGAGCCAGTTCAACGAGTATTCACGAAATAAACTGCTTGGCTTTATTGACCAGGGCATTTTCTCAGTCAATGAATTGTTGTACAACGGTGTCGTTACAAACGAATCATTGAGAATCCTAAGGAACTATCAGGAGGTGAGGTCAAGTTTGCCCGTGCTCGATGACGTTATCCCAAGCTGTAGCTGCGAGTGTTTCCCCGACCATGTCGATGTCTTTATGTTCGGTATCCCGGCGACAGGTAAGTCATGCGTCCTTGCCGGTTTGCTCTCTGCCAATGAATTGAATTACGACTCTGTAAAATCGGGTGGTGCCTATGCCGATGCGCTCACTGCGTTCCTCGACAACAACTGCCCTCCTGACCCTACAAAGAAGAACTACCTGACAACCATCAAGGCAAGGGTAAAGGATGGCGACAGACAGCATAACTTCGACCTTGTTGAAATGGCGGGTGAGGAGTTTGCAGTAAAGATAGCAAACAACCCTGACCGTGAAGTTGAATTCGAGGATATGGGTTCTGGTGCAGCAACCCTGCTTACATCACCAAACAACAAGGTGTTCTTTGTAGTGGTTGATCCAACAAAGAATATCATCCGTTTCAACATCGAAGA
This sequence comes from Bacteroidaceae bacterium, assembly GCA_017381475.1. Lineage (GTDB taxonomy): Bacteria > Bacteroidota > Bacteroidia > Bacteroidales > Bacteroidaceae > HGM04593. The sequence continues at coordinate 46,981 of JAFOCD010000074.1, read as the reverse complement.
GGAGGTTTATGATGAGGCCGGCAATGTATCATACCGTCCACGAACAATAACAATCAACCAGAACAAGTCTTTGAAGAGAATGATTGACCTCTTCAACCAGCCCGAGAATGAGGCCGTGATGAAAAAGGTCGATGCAATTCACTTTATTGTTACAAAGGCCGATACCATTGGCAAGACAAGAGAAGAACGTCTTGACAAGGCTGTAGAGCTGATGAACAGGAACTATAGCGATGCCATTGAAACCCTTAAGGAGGTTTGTGAGCATTATGGCATCAACAGAGCGACTAACGGTGTACCTTATGTATTTCCGTTCAGCCTTGGCGAGTTCTATATCGGAAATATCTGTGAGTATGATAGTACAGACTCATCATCAATCATTGATGTAATGAAAGGCAACACAATGGCCATAAGAAAAGAGACTTTCTGGGACAAGTTCAAGGCTGTTATGAACAAGGGCTTCTAATTAAAAAAATGAATAAAACATGGAAAGAATTAAAATACAAATATTCGGTAATCCTATAAGACATGCAGGTGCCCGTCTTCTGCTTGATTCATCGGCTCCTTTCGGGTTGGAATATGCCGGTCTGCCGGGAATCAGCTTATCACCTTATGCAATAGAAATTAAGGTGCAGCCCACATATACATTCTATAAACTGGTAAGGAATAATGTGATTACAAGTGATGGAAATCAAGGAACTCTTGTTATTGGCATGAGTATCCCTGTTGATCACAAGATATCTATGGGTAAGACCCCATTGGATGTGCTACTTGATATTTGGGAAAAGTTCAAGACAACATACATGTACCCCTCTTTGGGTGCGGCTGCCCCCGATTCTTATACATACAAACCAATAGATGGGCTCATTGCTGCCGATTTATTCCAGGATGTTCTCAACAAATATCCATTGGAGAAGGTATACGCTCCCTATTATCCAATGAAGGGTAGTGGCAAATGCGCCCTCTCGTTGAATATGATGGAGATGCGGGATTTTACCCGTGATGTCTGCTGTTATGAAAACTTGTCAAAATATGAATCGGTAGTCATTGCCGAGAAGATGGATGCAATCCATTATGTCGAGAATTTGACAGGTCATCTGGAGATTCCTTTGAGGAGACGCTTCAAACTCGACGGCAAGGTATATGAGAATGTCAATGAAACAATCACCATATCTTCTAATGAGGATGCTCGTTGCTTTGAAAGACAGACATGCTCTTTTACCATTGCACAACTTTTGAGTGGTAATGCCCCACAGGGAGTGATGTTCGATTACAGGACAGATACTATTACATATAACTTGAAAGGTGCTCCCAAGCGTATACAATATACAGTACGTATACTCTGCAATGGAGCCAAAGTCAATGATGCCGATTGCATGGGCGCGTTGACATTGACAGTTAAAGGCCGTAATGTATTTTTGGTTGGTAATACTTTTACACTCGATGGTGAAGAGAATATCTCTCAGATTTCAATCAACTTTGCTCATCCCAAATATCGATTGGTCAGCTGTCGCGAGCTGGATTTGAATGAGAGAGTCTTGTCTGTCAATGTGGCTGAGAATCCACAGGAAAAACCTCAGTCTGCACCGGCAGAAAGGAAAATGCTAGTGAAAGTGAAATCGTACGACCCCGAAGAGAACTATTGGTTCAAGATAGAGAAAGAAAATAAATATCTTTATGAGGGCGTGCTTAAATTCGCTGCTACAGATAAGTCTAAGAAAGATAAGGTAGCAACAATTGTGCTACCTGAATTTATTGGCACAGAGGCTTTTTATATATCAATACATACAGCGAAGAAGACAACAGAACCACATTCATATTCATATAGAGCAACAGCTCCCAGGGATGTTGAATTTGACCTTGCAAAAATGAAACCGATTGGCGGTTCGGCTACTCTTTATAACAAACTATGTTTGTTCTTTGCTCCAATTCTGTTGCTTGCGACAATATTTTTTGGTTACTTGTATTTTACAGCGCCCGAACCAGTTGCTCCAAGCACTCAAAAAGTACAAAAGAAAACAGAAAAGAAGAAAGAAACCGATACTGCTGATAAAAAGGATGATGCAACATCAAGTCAAGCTGCTGAGGCAGAGGCTGATGTTTCGAAGCAGGCTGCAGACAATGCGAATAACGCAGCTAGTGGCTCTTCTCAAAACTCTTCTAATGAGAATGTTGCAAACCCACCTGCAAGTTCAACCCCTCCGACAAAAACTCCCGACCAAAAGGTAGCTAGTGCTTTGGGTAATATAGCACCGGAAAATGCCGAACTTGATAAATTTCTTAATAAAGTTAAAACCGAACTAGCAAAGGACGGTTTGACGTTTGCCAAGGTTAAAGAGCTTTATAAAGAATACGAGAAAAAGTTCAAGAATGTTCAGTTAACATCTGATCAGAAGAAAATTGAGGCACTGCTGAAGGCATATAACGAAGTTGTCGGTGTCCTTTCGTTGACAGATAAGGAGAAATTCAAGCAAGAAATGAAAAAACTTGCTCCAAATCATGGCGCAGTGAAAAGTTTGAATAAAAAGCATCGTGAATGGTTCCTTGCAATCCGTTGGGGAGATTACAGAGCGAATTCTCCTAAAATATATCATGACGAGAATGTTGACAAACCACAAGTAGATAGTAGTGGTCGCTCGCTTCCTGGTAAGACTACTACACATCATGGCGCGGAGGGATTGTTGAATTTTTATATAACAAACAAAGGCAAAAAAGACAATAATGGCAAAATAAAATTCACAAATTTTGAAAGTTTAGGGGCTTTTTGGGATAAACGCAACTATGCCGAAGGTAATTAAGTATTTGTTCTTCATTTGGGTGGGTTTTACATCAATCGTAGGTTCTTTGTACCTTATTATAGAGGGTACAAGAATCTTCGGTGGTGAACAAACGCCTACTGAACCATACAGGGGAGCGGTTATGGCTTCGCTGCCGATGAGAAATGGAATGACAACATATCGTAGAGTTGTTGAAACTCCATCATCAGCCGTTGCCATTGAAGAACCAAATGCTTATGTTTCGAAGCAGGCTGCAGACAATGCGAATAACGCAGCTAGTGGCTCTTCTCAAAACTCTTCTAATGAGAATGTTGCAAACCCACCTGCAAGTTCAACCCCTCCGACAAAAACTCCCGACCAACAGGTAGCTAGTGCTTTGGGTAATATAGCACCTGAAAAAGCCGAACTTAATAATTTTCTTAATAAAGTTAAAACCGAACTAGCAAAGGACGGTTTGACGTTTGCCAAGGTTAAAGAGCTTTATAAAGAATACGAGAAAAAGTTCAAGAATGTTCAGTTAACATCTGATCAGAAGAAAATTGCGGCACAGCTGAAGGCATATAACGAAGTTGTCGGTGTCCTTTTGTTGACAGATAAGGAGAAATTCAAGCAAGAAATGAGAAAACTTGCTCCAAATCATGGCGCAGTGAAAAAATTGAATAAAAAGCATCGTGAATGGTTCCTTGCAATCCGTTGGGGAGATTACAGAGCGAATCCTCCTAAAAAATATCTTGACGAGAATGTTGACAAACCACTAGTAGATAGTTATGGTCGCGTGGCTCCTGGTAGGTTTAGTACATATCATGGCGCGGAGGGAATGTTGAATTTTTATATAACAAACAAAAATAGATTCACAAATTTTAAAAGTTTAGAGGCTTTTTGGGCTAAACGCAACTATAATGATAATTAAGTGTCATATATAAATTTATCAGGAGAGAGTTGAATTTATTTGTGTATAAACAATATAAATGATTAATTCAAGAATTTGGAAATTTTCTTTGTTTCTCGTGTAATAGCAAAATAATACAATTATGAGATTTATAAAATTATTTTTATGTTTTGCGGCAATTTTGGCTGCAATTATCGGTCTGGTTTTTATTTCCAGTGGCAGTGATGACCATGCTGTTGCGGGCGTGAATAGTGCATATTATAATGAGTGTGATTCAATTATAAAAGCAGACTGGGCCGATAACTCAAATTGGTCAATGGCGCAGTATGACAAAAGCAAGAAACGTTTGAAAGTACGCAAGGACGAGTTGGGTACTTCTGGACATAATGCATTGTTGGCGGAGCTTAATGTTTTTGCCGTCGCTTCGGTATTGAACACTGCTGCTAAAGAGTATACTGATTCTAAGTGTCGGGAATCCCGAATTAAAGAACTTAAGAAGGATATGGATTTCTTGGTTGCGAATACCCAAGTGTCAAGCAGTAGCAACGATGTCAAGATGTTCAATAGTTTGTACAAGTTGTATGGAAAAGCATTGAAACTTTCTCGTGATAAATTTGATTTTGAAACAAAATACAAGAGAAATGGTGAATATGGCAAGCGCTGGGTAGATATAGAGAAAATATTAACAAGTAAGAGCGAGGAGCGTGATAAAATTTTAAACGATTACTTGTATGGCTCAATCTCTAACATCGATGTCATTAAAAAAGGTTTGGTGTATGAGTTTAATAACAGGATTGCAGATTCCAAAACTGCATTCATAAATAAGTTGTCAAACGAGATCTGCTGGGATTTTAGTAAGGATTTGCCTACAGAATTTGTCGAATATGTAGATAATTCCTTTGACTTGGAAGATGCTATAAAAGTAGAAAAAAGGGAACTGGAAAAAGTATATCAGGGACTTGTTAATATAGAGCTTGAATTTTCCCAGGATTTTGGAAAGAACGAAAATATCAGTAGCTTGATAAACAATTTTGAACGTGCATTGGATCAATATGACAGGATCATTGAGCGTTCTGAACAGGTAATTGATAGTATGAATAACCAATATTGAATATGAGAAAGTTGTTTTTGACATTTTTCCTGATTGTATGCACTCTCTCTGTTGTTGCACAAGAAACAAATGCCAACGATTCGCTCGCTGTCTCTGGCAAGAGTATCGATGATAACAAGGATGCACTGATTGAAAAACTTGAAAAGGAAAAAGCAGACTTGAACAGTAAGATTGTAGGCCTATATGACGAGGTCGGTAATCTTGAAAAGAAGATTGATAAACTTGAAGCAGAAAAAAAGAGTATCAACGCAGGCAACGATAAGAGCAAAGATAAAATCAAGAAACTGGAGGCAGATAATGCTGACTTGAAAAAAAAGTTGAAATCATCAACGCTCAATAAGAAAATCAAATCGTTGACATTTAGCTTTGATAGCTTAAAGCTTGCAGCAGATGCGAAAGATTCTGTTATTCTGGCATTGCAGGCGCAACTTGCTGAGAAAGATGAGTATATTGCCCGTTTTGATGCTTATCGCGAGGATTTTACCAAGAAGGAACTCCTGGAACTGAAGCCGTTGATTGATGAGCCTTTTTCTAAGATTGAATTGTCCAAGCTCGTGGAGTTGCAAACTTATCTCCAGCCCTATGCAGTTGATAGTCTTAATGCTAATATAGGTCGCACGAATGAGTGGAAAAATATCAGTGAGTTTCTGGCGAATGTTGGCTATGCAATAAATAACAAAAAGCGTCTGCAGCTTTGTGACAGTCTAATTCAGGAGCCTTTTGATGCAAAGATGATAAATGCTCTCAAGGGAGAAATCGTTATTGAAAAGAAATTCCTGACACCATGCCAGTGCGAAGAGTTTGATGCTAAAATTGAATTGTTGACTAAATATGCTGCAGAGGCAGTGGAACTCAAGAACTTTTTGGAGGAACTGAATAAAAATCGTCGCCTGGGATTATATCGAGGTTCTGATGCGGCTGGTACTCAGGATATTAGAAGACAGGAGGTGAAGAATATTTATGCCGATTATTGCAAGCAATACAAAATTGACGCTACCCGTTTCGAGGGGCTGGTATATCTCTCAGGGCTCTACTCTAGGTTTCAGGTTGCTTATGAGAAGGATCCGCTAAAAGAGACCGGCGAGCTTGAGGCTGTTGAGCAGGAGATTATGAAGGTGGCCGAGCAGGCTGAGTTATACAATAAATAAGCAATATCATTATTTATGAAAATTATAGTAAACGAAAACGAGGTTTCTTGGGTATTTGGCTCAAAAATCAATCCGGGACCTCAGGCCATGTCTGCCGTAAGGCAGTATATGGGCGCGTACGCCGAAAACTTCATGCCAATAAGCATTGGCATGGGAATGTTCTCATGGGAATTGCCCGATGATGGTTGGGAAAGAATCTCGCATGCTCAGGCAAGTGAGGCCGGCAAGATTCGAGAGGCCTATTCCAAGTTCTGTGGCGAGGCTTTGAATGCTGCTAAGGCAAAGGTGGGAGGCGGTGCTATGCACTTTGTGAATAATGTGTTTACGGTTCCCAATGATGATTATGTCTTCTACAAGGTTCAAGCTGACGGTAGTGTGAAATTCCAGATAGCAGCTTGGGGATTCAGAAACCTTGTCAGGCCCACCGGTGGTCCAATTAGAAAGGATTTGAACAAGAAGAATCAGCAGGTTAAATGCGGTTTCTCTGTTGATGGTGTAATGCAGCCACAAAGGGGATTTACTTCTTGTTTTGCTCACCAGCAGATTCCAACGCATTTTGAGACTGCCGAAGATGGCTTCTATGCATTCTCGCAAGGTATAAGCGAGGGCGAGAAAATTACCATTGTTGACGATGATACCAAAAGGGTGTTTGAACTTTTGGTGCAGAAAGGCCAAAGTGAGTATGTCTTTGATGTTACACAGATGAGCACTGTAAAGGTGCTTGTTGAGCATGATGGTGCACCATTGCCAAACACCAATGTACAGTTGAACTATAATGGTAAGTCGTTGAATGCTGTGACAGCTGACGATGGTACGGTGATGTTCAGCGTTGCATATTTCAAGGACAAGAGCGTTGAGGCAGTCGTGAATGGCGAGGCGCAGCAGAATGTGTTGCAGTTGGGTGAAAACTCTTTCCATTTCAACTTTGCTACTCCTGCAAAGAAAGCGACAGCGAAAGTGCGTGTAAATGCGGATGGAATGCCTGTGGAAGGCGAGTGTGTGAAGGTCTTTGTTGCCGGTAATGAACGCCTCGTTACTACAGGACCGGATGGTGTCGCCACTTGCGAATTCGAATATACCGATGCACTTGATGTTGCTGCTGATGTCAGGGGTAATGTGCAGCAGAAGCCTATAGCCAATGAGGTGCTGTTTGACTTTGATTTTGTAACTCCTGTTGTCAGGACTGTGAGTGTCAAGGTTGTGGATGTTGCAGGAATGCCGCTTGCCGGCAAGGAGATATCTGTTAAGCAGGGCGAGCAAAAGCTGTATGGTATACTTGACGATGATGGTACTTTCAGGTTTGAGGATACGGCTTTCAAGAGAGGAGAGGGTGTCGACCTGACTGTCGGTGGAGAAGATGGTACAAAAATTGAAATTCCATTTGTACTTGAACCCGATGACGATGAGTATTTGTTCAAGGGTGTGAATGAGAAGAATAATTCTTATCTGTTCTTGTGGATTATCCTGGCACTTCTTTTGATAGCAGTGGTGGCTTATTTTGTGGCTCCGTACTTTATTGGACTTGCTTCCAGTGCGGGCTCGGTATTCTCAAATATGTTAATTTAAACAAGTATTTCAGGTATGTTTTTGATATTGATGCTGGTCGTGGTTTTTGTATCAAGTGTTGTCGCTTTCCCATTATACGGAATTGACAAGCATCTTGCTGTATATGAAAAAAGGCGCGTCCCCGAGTGGCTGCTGCTTCTCATTGCGTTCTTTGGCGGTGCTTTTGGCGCATTGTGTGCAATGATTCTCTTCAGACATAAAACTCAAAAGAGTGCTTTCCTGATTCTGGTTCCAACATTCATGTTCATCCAGCTTGCAATTCTGATTCTTTGCAGGATGGGGATAATTGCTTAGTTTAGATATGAGATTTTTAAGAGTTGTTTTGTATTCGGTATATATAATACTGTTAATACTGCTTCTGATTACAAGATGCAGTAACAAAGAGGATGTGCAGGAGCCTGTTGCGAATGTGACGGTACAAGATCCGGCACAAGTTCCACCGGTGGACGAGAGTGATGACGAACTGATTGAACAGGCCGAGGATGTAGGTGGTAACGGTAAACTGAAGGTTACCCTGTTGTGGGATTTCCCTGGAGACATAGACCTGCATGTGCTTCAGCCTAATGGTGTTGAATTGTATTTTGAACGCAAGTCCGACCCTTCGACCGGTGGCTATCTTGATGTTGACAATACTAGTGGCGGACGAGGTTCGGCCGAGAACATGTATTGGGAGAATCCTGCAAGAGGTGCGTACGAAGTCAAGGTGCATTACTATGGCACGGATCCCAATGCTCCACAAGGTGGCGACTGTTCTGTGGTTGTTATCAATGGCAACAAGAAGGATGTCTACAGAGTAAGGATGAGAGATAGAGGACAAATGGAACGTGTGGCACGAGTTGTCATTCCATAAAGATTGTTCTGCATATATTATAAATGAAATGCCCGCGTGTGCACACGCGGGCATTTCATTTTATGTAGGTTCGGGATCTGTTTACTTAACCTCCTCGAACTCAGCATCCTGAATATCGTCGTTGTTCTGCTGGTTGTTGCTCTGCTGCTGGCCTGCATTGTACTGCTGGCCACCCTGTGCGCCCTGTGCACCGCTCTGTGCGTACATCTCGGCGCTGGCTGTCTGCCAAGCGTTGTTCAACTCTGCCATTGCTGCGTCGATGCCTGCGAGGTCCTGAGCCTTGTGAGCATCCTCGAGCTTCTGTACTGCAGCCTCGATTGGAGCCTTCTTGTCGGCTGGAATCTTGTCACCGAGCTCGTTCAACTGGTTCTTTGTCTGGAATACCATTGAATCGGCCTGGTTGAGCTTGTCGATCTTCTCGCGCTCCTTCTTGTCTGCATCGGCATTTGCCTCAGCCTCCTGCTTCATGCGCTCAATCTCATCCTTGCTCAAGCCTGATGATGCCTCTATGCGGATTGCCTGCTCCTTGCCTGTTGCCTTGTCCTTTGCCGATACCTTGAGGATTCCATTGGCGTCGATGTCGAATGTTACCTCAATCTGTGGAATGCCGCGGCGTGCCGGTGCAATGCCTGTGAGGTTGAACTGGCCGATAGACTTGTTCTGGTTTGCCATTGGGCGCTCGCCCTGGAGAACGTGGATAGTCACCTCAGTCTGATTGTCGGCTGCAGTTGAGAATGTCTCGCTCTTCTTGCATGGGATTGTTGTGTTGGCGTCGATGAGCTTTGTCATTACACCACCGAGTGTCTCAATACCCATTGAAAGTGGAGTAACGTCGAGCAATACGATGTCGCCTACACCGCCCTCGTTGTTGAGGATGGCACCCTGGATAGCAGCACCTACTGCAACAACCTCGTCTGGGTTAACACCCTTTGAAGGAGTCTTGCCGAAGAAATCCTCAACCACCTTCTGAACAGCTGGGATACGTGTTGAACCACCTACAAGGATTACCTCGTCGATATCAGCATTATTCAAGCCAGCATCGCTCATAGCCTTCTTGCATGGCTCAAGGCAAGCCTGGATAAGATTGTGTGCCAATGACTCGAACTTTGCGCGTGTCAAAGTCTTTACAAGGTGCTTTGGCATGCCGTTTACGGCTGTGATGTAAGGGAGGTTAATCTCGGTAGATGTTGTTGATGACAACTCGATCTTTGCCTTCTCTGCAGCCTCCTTCAAGCGTTGCAATGCCATTGGGTCGGCTGTGAGGTCTGCGCCTTCCTCGGCCTTGAACTCGCTTGCGAGCCAGTCGATGATAACCTGATCGAAGTCGTCACCACCAAGGTGTGTGTCACCGTTGGTAGAAAGTACCTCGAATACGCCACCACCGAACTCAAGGATTGAGATATCGAATGTACCACCACCAAGGTCGAACACTGCAATCTTCATGTCCTTGTTTGACTTGTCGACACCGTATGCAAGAGCTGCGGCTGTTGGCTCGTTCACGATACGCTTTACCTCAAGACCTGCAATCTGGCCTGCCTCCTTTGTTGCCTGACGCTGGCTGTCGCTGAAGTATGCAGGAACTGTGATGACTGCTTCTGTAACCTCCTGGCCAAGATACTCCTCGGCTGTCTTCTTCATCTTCTGGAGAATCATTGCCGAAATCTCCTGTGGTGTGTAGAGACGGCCATCGATGTCAACACGTGGCATGTTGTTCTCGTTGACAACCTTATAAGGTACGCGTGAAATCTCTTTGCTAACTTGTGACCAATTCTCACCCATGAAACGCTTGATAGAGAAAATTGTGCGCTGTGGGTTTGTCACAGCCTGACGCTTTGCAGGGTCACCGATCTTGCGCTCGCCATTGTTGTCGAAAGCGACAATTGATGGAGTAGTACGCTTACCCTCGCTGTTTGTGATTACTACGGGCTCGTTGCCCTCAAAAACCGATACACATGAGTTGGTTGTACCCAAGTCAATACCAATAATTTTTCCCATAATTCTATTATTTTTTATTTATTATTAATCAGGTTTACTTGCAGCCGGTGTTCAGCCGCTTCTGCTAAATATTAAACAAAGTGCGTGCCAAAGGGTTTTTGATGAATTTGTTTTGTCACACTCTGCTCTTGTGGCATTGTTTTTGTGTCAAATAGGGAGAAAAGTGTGACAATGTGTCATATTGTATCGCGTAGGGCATGTGGTATTGGCATGACTTGTTCGGTTGGCAATGCATCGAGATGTCGGCTTTTGAAAAAAAGTGAATTTGCACCGGGTAACACAGTTGCAATTGTGTTTTTTTTGTATTACTTTTGTAAAAATGTATATTGCGCGGTCTATGCTGTGCGGTGTGCTCGAGAGTGAGATAATAATTATTAAGATATTTATCAACTTTTAATCGTTCAGTAAAATGGGAAAAGTTTTGATTATAGGAGCCGGAGGCGTGGCAACTGTTGCGGCACATAAGGTATGCCAGAATACAGAGGTATTTACCGAAATAATGATTGCCAGTCGTACAAAAAAGAAGTGCGATGCATTGGCTGACGTGCTTAACAAAAAGTACGGAACAAACGTGCAGACAGCGCAGGTGGATGCGGACAGTGTGGAACAGTTAGTTGAACTGCTTGGTTCATACAAACCCGATATCGTGATGAACCTGGCCTTGCCTTATCAGGACCTCACTATCATGGAGGCTTGTCTGCAGACCGGTTGCAACTATTTGGACACCGCCAACTATGAACCCAAGGATGAGGCTCACTTTGAATACAGCTGGCAGTGGGCTTATCGCGAACGTTTCGAGAAAGCCGGTCTTTGCGCCATTCTGGGTTGCGGATTCGACCCGGGTGTAACCAGTGTGTATACAGCTTATGCAGCAAAACATCACTTTGACGAGATTCACTACCTTGATATCGTTGACTGCAACGCGGGTAACCACCACAAGGCGTTCGCTACCAACTTCAACCCGGAAATCAACATCCGCGAGATTACTCAGAAGGGACTTTACTATGAGGATGGAAAGTATATTGAGACCGAACCAATGGAGATTCATAAGCCATTGAACTATCCCAACATCGGTCCACGCGAAAGCTATCTTTTGCATCACGAGGAGATTGAAAGTCTTGTAATAAACTTCCCCACCATAAAACGTGCTCGTTTCTGGATGACCTTCGGCCAGCAGTATCTGACCTATTTGGATGTTATTCAGAATATTGGCATGAGCCGCATAGATGAGGTGGAGTACAAGGCGCCCAAGGCCGACGGCACCGGCGAAGAGGTGGTAAAGATTGTTCCTTTGCAGTTCCTCAAGGCTGTGCTTCCCAATCCACAGGATTTGGGCGAGAACTACGAGGGTGAGACATCTATCGGTTGCCGCATCCGTGGTATCAAGGATGGCGAGGAGCATACATACTATGTATATAACAACTGTAGCCACGAGGAGGCATACAAAGAGACCGGTATGCAGGGTGTGAGCTACACAACAGGTGTTCCTGCAATGATTGGTGCAATGATGTTCTTGAAGGGTATATGGAGCAAACCCGGTGTTTGGAACGTAGAGCAGTTCGACCCGGATCCATTCATGGAGCAGCTTAATATTCATGGATTGCCTTGGCACGAGGAGTTTGATAAAGACTTGGAGTTATAATTAGAGAATGGATAAAAAGATGAATTTCTGCGTTACGCTTGCCCTGAAAATCCTCATTTACATTTAGTAAACTCCGGTTTTCAGGTCTTCGCAAGCCGGCTGCCTTTGGCGAGCCTTGGCTACACTCGTAGCAAAACGCTAAAGCAAGCTTTGCGTTTCACTCGTTTGCGCAAGCCTTGCACTTCATCTTTTAATTCATCCTCCATTTAAAAACTATTATTAAAATGGCAAAGAAAGAAGAACTTGACAACATCGCCGGCAATGAGAAGTTGCGTGCCTTGCAGGCGGCGATGGATAAGATAGAGAAGAGTTTCGGCAAGGGTTCTATCATGAAACTTGGCGATGACAATTTTGAGGATGTTGATGTCATTCCAACCGGTTCGGTAGGCTTGAATGCGGCACTTGGCGTGGGCGGTTATCCACGTGGCCGTATAATTGAGATCTACGGTCCCGAGTCATCAGGTAAGACAACGCTTGCAATCCATGCTATTGCCGAGGCGCAGAAGATGGGCGGCATTGCTGCTATCATTGATGCCGAGCACGCCTTTGACCGCTTCTATGCTCAGAAATTGGGTGTTGATATCGACAATCTGTTGATTTCGCAGCCCGATTGCGGTGAGCAGGCACTTGAGATTGCCGAGCAGCTTATCCGCTCATCGGCTATCGACATCATCGTCATTGACTCTGTTGCGGCACTTACTCCAAAGGCCGAGATCGAGGGCGAGATGGGCGACAACAAGGTGGGCTTGCAGGCGCGTCTCATGTCACAGGCTTTGCGTAAGTTGACATCGGCTATCAGCAAGACAAAGACAACATGTATATTCATCAACCAGTTGCGTGAGAAGATTGGTGTGATGTTCGGTAACCCCGAGACAACAACCGGTGGTAACGCCCTTAAGTTCTACTCGTCGGTTCGCCTTGATATCCGTCGCGTGAGCCAGTTGAAGGATGGCGAGGATGCTATAGGTAACTCAGTCCGCGTTAAGGTTGTGAAGAACAAGGTTGCTCCTCCATTCCGCAAGGCCGAGTTCGACATCATGTTCGGCGAGGGTATATCACGCACAGGTGAAATTGTTGACTTGGGTGTGCAGTATGGCATCATCAAGAAGAGCGGCTCGTTCTTTAGTTACAACGATACCAAACTTGCACAGGGACGTGACCGCACTAAGGCTCTTATTGCCGACAATCCAGAACTTGCCGAGGAACTCGAGGCAAAGATTGCTGAGGCAATAAAGGGTAACACCGATTTAGTGGCAGAGTAAAAACACAAATAAACCTTTTTATACTATGAAGAAGAATCTTTTATTGGCTGCGCTTGCTTTTGTAGGCTTCGGCGCAGTAGCACAGGAGAACGCTCCTGAATTCACAGTTGTGAAGGAGAACCCTATCACAAGCATCAAGAACCAGAACCAGGCAGGTACATGCTGGTGCTATTCATCATTGGCTTTCATTGAGTCTGAGCTTTTGCGCATGGGCAAGGGTGAGTATGACTTCTCTGAAATGTACATTGTACATAACACTTACCTCGACCGTGCCGACAAGGCTGTCCGCACTCACGGTGATATCTCTTTCTCACAGGGTGGTTCATTCTATGATGTAATCTACGGTATGGAGACATTCGGTCTCGTTCCCGAGGCTGAGATGCGTCCAGGTGTGATGTACGGCAAGGAGCTCAGCAATCACAACGAGCTTTCAGCTGTGAGTGATGCCGTTGTTGCAGCTATTGCAAAGGGCAAACACCGCAGTTTGCAGGTTGATTCTGAGGGTCAGCCACTCTGGAAGAAGGCTATCGAGGCTGTTCACGACATTTATCTTGGCGAGCGTCCCGAGAAGTTTACTTACAACGGCAAGGAGTATACTCCTGCATCATTCTACCAGTCTCTCGGTTTGAATGCCGAGGACTATATCTCTTTGACATCTTACACACACCACCCATTCTACAAGCCATTCGTTCTTGAGATTCAGGACAACTGGCGTTGGGCGCAGTCATACAACCTTCCTATCGATGAGTTGATGGAAGTGTTTGACAATGCCATCATGGAGGGCTATACCATTGCATGGGGTAGCGACGTGAGCGAGAAGGGCTTTACACGCGATGGTAAGGCTTATATGCCTGCCGATGCAAATGGTGCCGATCTTCAGGGTTCTGACATGGCAAGATGGCTTAACCTCAGCGAGGAGGAGAAGAAGAATACTCCAAACCCAACCGAGAAGTGGTGTACACAGGAGGAGCGTCAGATTGCTTACGACAACTGGGAGACAACTGACGACCACGGTATGCAGATCTTCGGTATCGCAAAGGACAAGAACGGCGTAGAGTACTACATGGTGAAGAACTCTTGGGGCGAGGCTGGTGATTACAATGGTATCTGGTATGCGTCAAAGGCTTTTGCACGCTACAAGACTATGAATATCGTTGTTCACAAGAACGCTATTCCAAAGGATATTCGTAAGAAACTAGGTATCAAGTAATATATCCTTTCTTGAAAATACAAGGCGGCTCACATTTGTGGGTCGCCTTTTTTCGTGCTTATTTAAGTTCTGATGGCTAAATTTGTGAATATTTGTTAAATTGTGTGCAGTCGAAAGCTTGGTTTAATTCAAAAATTGCACAAACGGGGTTAAAATGTGCAATTTTAAAGTTGTTTCTGTCACTTTGCAATATTTTTGCATCTGTTATTCAGGACAGACTATTTAAATATTTATACATGGTTCATTTTTTAAATTACATTGACGAAGCTATCAAGAAAAACTGGGATAAACCAGCAGTGTCTAATTATGGAGCAAATACCTACACCTATGGCGAAATGGCTGCATCTATTGAGAAAATGCATCTGTTGTTCGAGAAGTGTGGTGTTAAGAAAGGCGATAAGGTCGCGCTCTGCGCAAGGAACTCGGCAGAGTGGTGTATCTCTTTCTTGGCTGTCGTGTCGTATGATGCAGTTGTAGTTCCTCTCCTCCCCGATTTTTTGCCAAGCAATGTTGCCGACTTGACCCGCCTTTCGGGCAGTAGAATGCTTATGCTTGACAAGAATATATATGATGCACTTTCGCGCGATGGCGTACTTCCACAATTCGAGTCGTTCGAAGATTTTCAAGGTCTTGTGGATATTGTCTCTTTGGATGCAGTTGCCGGCTCGTCTAAGGAACTTGTGAAGATGTGCAGTGATGCAAAGAGTGCTTTCGTAAAGAAATTTCCAAGCGGCGTGGCTGCAAAGCATGTAGACTACTGCAAGGATGATGTTGAGAGTCTTGCGCTCATTAGCTATACATCGGGTACCAGCAGTGCACCGAAGGGTGTTATGCTGCGTGCAAAGTCAATATCGGGCAATATTGAGGTGATACGTGGACTTATCCGCCAGAAAGAGAATGGCAAGGTGCTCTCAATGCTTCCATTAGCGCACATCATGGGGCTCTCTTTTGACTTTATCTTTACACTTGCCGGCGGTTGTCATCTGAATATTTTTACAACAAAGCCGACTCCGGTGCGTCTGATGGCGGCTTTGGCCGATGTGAAACCATTCATGTTCCTCACTGTGCCATTGCTTATAGAAAAGATATTCCGCTCAAAGGTAATTCCTGTACTCAAGAAACCATCTATGCGCTTTATGCTCGCAATTCCGGGATTGCGCACATTGGTGTTGAGGAAGATGCGTTCGAAGGTACTCTCTGTGTTTGGTGAGAATATTGAGTTTGCGGGTCTTTTGCTTGGTGGCGCTGCTATTGGCAAGGATGTTGACGATGTGATGCAGTTGCTGAAGATTCCTTATATTGTGGGTTACGGAATGACTGAGTGTGGCCCGCTTATCAGCTATAAAGGTTGGGCGCATCCAATGATTGGCAATGGCGGTGATGTGGCTGCTCCAACAATCGAAGCCCGTATTGATTCTCCACATCCTGCACGAATCCCGGGCGAGATCCAGGTGCGTGGAGATGTTGTCACTGAAGGGTATTACAATAACCCCGAGGCTACAAAGGCTGCATTTACAAGTGACGGCTGGCTCAAGACCGGTGACATGGCAATACGCGACCGCAAGGGGCATATCTACATCAAGGGTCGTTGCAAGAATATGATTCTCACAGGTAGCGGACAGAATATCTACCCCGAGGAGATTGAGGAACTCGTGAACAGCCTACCCGATGTGGTTGAGTCGTTGATTGTCAGCCGCAAGTTCGCGATTGTTGCATTGGTGGTGGTTGACAAGGAGATTGCGGGTAACGACGAGAAGCGTGCCGAGCTTGAGCGTCAGGTGTTCGCTCTCAATGCAAAGCTGCCTTCGTACAGCCAGATAAGCATCTGCGAGGTTCGTGTAGAGCCTTTCGAGAAGACTCCAAAGCAGAGCATCAAGCGATTCATGTATAACTAAATCATAGTAGGCACGTCCGGGGATTTATATCTTGCCCGGATTGCCTTTGCCGGCAAACCCTTGACGGTTTGCTATGGAAAAACATTGGTTCTGTAAATTTTTTTACGGAATCAATGTTTTTTTTGTCACTTTTCCGTATCTTTACAAATTGAGAGAATTATCATGCGCCTAATAGAGCATTCTTGTATCCGGGCGCAGTGCGACGGGACTTGCTGAATGGATTCAATGCGGTTGATTGTGAACGGGAAGAGTGCCGGGGTTGTTTATGTTGATAGTTCTCGACTTGCAAAGCAAAAATAAAAACAATATATATGGGACAGAATTGGAAATATGAACCTCTTTCGCAGGAGCAGGGTGACCAGGCCAGAAGGCTTTCGGTCGAGCTGGATCTCAGTCCGGTGCTCTGTTCGCTCCTTGTGAAGCGAGGTATCACTTCTGTTGCCGAAGCAAGGAACTTTTTCCGCCCCAAACTGAGCCAGCTCCATAACCCGTTCCTCATGAACGACATGGACACGGCCGTCGCGCGCCTGAACAAGGCTCTTGGCAAAAAAGAGCGCATACTTGTATATGGCGATTATGATGTCGATGGTACAACGGCTGTGGCTCTGGTGTATAAGTTTCTGCAACAGTTCTCGTCGAATATCGACTATTACATCCCCGACCGTAATGAGGATGGTTACGGTATCTCAAAGCGCGGTGTCGATTACGCCTACTCTACAGGCGTGAAGCTTGTCATTGTGCTCGACTGCGGTATAAAGGCCATTGAGGAGATTGCATACGCCAAGTCATTAGGCATTGATTTCATTGTGTGCGACCATCATGTCCCCGATGAACAGTTGCCTTGTGCTGTGGCAATCCTCAACCCAAAATGCCCGGGGTCAACCTATCCCTATCCGCATCTTTCGGGCTGCGGTGTGGGCTTCAAGTTCATGCAGGCATTCGCTATGGACAACGGCATACCGGCCGACCAGCTATATCCGTTGCTCGACCTTGTTGCCGTGAGCATCGCATCGGATCTTGTGCCCATAATGGGCGAAAACCGTATACTTGCCTGTCATGGTATAAAACAGCTCAACCATAGTCCAAGTATTGGACTCAAGGCAATTATCAGTGTGTGCGGTCTTAACGAGAAGGAGATAAGCATCAACGATATCATCTTCAAGATTGGTCCACGCATCAATGCATCGGGCCGAGTGCAGCAGGGTAAGGTCGCTGTTGACCTGCTCATTGAGAACAACCTGCGTGCAGCCATTGAGATGAGTCATCAGATAAATGAACTGAACGAGGCACGCAAGGAACTTGACAAGAGCATGACCGAGGAGGCCAACCGCATTGTCGAAGGTCTTGAGAGCTTTGATGAGCGTCGTGCCATTGTAATCTTCAACCCCGATTGGCATCGTGGCGTAATCGGTATTGTAGCATCACGTCTCACCGAGGTCTACCACCGTCCGGCTGTGGTAATAACCTGTACAGGTGACATGGCAACAGGCTCGGCGCGTTCGGTAGCCGGTTTCGATGTCTATAAGGCAATGGAGAGTTGCCGCGACTTGCTCGATAACTTTGGCGGTCACACATACGCAGCCGGTTTCTCACTGAAGGTGGAGAACATCGAGGCATTTGCAAAACGTTTCGAGGAATTTGTGTCGGACAATATCCTGCCCGAACACACAGCTCCGGTCATTGAGATTGATGCCGAACTCGAGTTCCAGCAGATAACACGCCGTTTTTTCAGCGACCTAAAGCGTTTCGCACCACACGGCCCCGAGAACAGCAAGCCCATCTTCTGCACCCGCAATGTGTGCGACTATGGAACAAGCAAGGTGGTTGGCCGCCGTCAGGAGCACATCAAGCTCGAGCTTGTCGACAACAAGTCGAATACCATACTCAACGGTATCGCCTTCGGGCAGAGCCGTCAGGCAAAATACATAAAGTCAAAGCAGTCGTTCGACATCTGCTACACTCTCGAGGACAATGCCTACAAGCATGGCGAGGTGCAGTTGCAGATTGAGAGCATCAATACAAAGGCGACACGATAGACCCTGATGAAATATCGCGAAATCCTTAAAAGGTACTGGGGCTATGACGATTTTCGTGGCATACAGCGCGATATCATCGAAAGCATTGGCCGAGGGCAGGATACCCTCGGTCTTATGCCTACAGGTGGCGGCAAGAGTATCACCTTCCAGGTGCCCACACTTGCAGGCGACGGTCTTTGCATTGTGGTGACACCGCTCATTGCCCTCATGAAAGATCAGGTAGCCAACCTGCGCAGCCGTGGAATAAAGGCATTGTCGATACATGCCGGAATGAAGACCAGCGAGGTGGTTACAGCGCTTGAGAACTGCATCTTCGGCGATTATAAGTTTCTTTACATATCACCCGAACGCATTGACTCGGAACTTTTCCTTAAAAAAATAAAGCGAGTCAATGTGCAGTTGATAACTGTCGACGAGGCACATTGTATCTCGCAATGGGGGCACGACTTCCGTCCTGCCTACAGGCGCATAAGTGAACTGCGTGACATGTTTCCCGGTGTGCCGGTGCTTGCACTCACCGCAACGGCAACACCAGAGGTGGTCGATGATATACAGCAGCAACTCAATTTCCGCGAGAAGAACTGCTTCCGTATGAGTTTCGGACGCAAGAATCTTGCCTACGTGGTACGGTATACCGAGAACAAGGCAGCCGAGTTACTTCATATACTAGGGCGTGTTGCCGGCTCGGCAATTATTTACACGCTCAACCGCAAGAAAACCAAGGAGGTGTGCGAGTTCCTCACTGCCCACGGGATAACTGCCGAATACTACCATGCAGGCCTTTCGCCCGAGAGCAAGGATGCCAAGGAAGAGGCGTGGAAAACCGGCAGGGCGCGTGTCATGGTATCTACCAATGCCTTTGGTATGGGTATTGACAAACCCGATGTGCGTTTGGTTGTACACATTGACCTGCCGAGTTCAATAGAGGCCTATTTCCAGGAGGCAGGCCGTGCCGGACGCGATGGTGAGAAGGCATACGCGGTCACGCTTTTCAGCCGCATCGACAAGCAAGTAGTGTCGCGACGCCTCTCCGATAATTATCCTCCACAAGAATTCATCCGCGAGGTATATGACGACCTTTGCTACTACTATAATATGGCACTTGGCGATGGCCTTGACTGCACCTTTGAATTCTCATTGGGCGATTTCTGCAAGAAATATCACCGTCCCACGCTGCAGACCGACAGTGCATTGCGCCTGCTTACAAGGATGGGGTATATCGAATATGTCGAAGAGATGGAGTATGCCTCGCGTGTGCGTTTCATCGTTGACAAGGACTCGCTCTATCGTTTCAGGGGCTTGCCGGACGACTATGAACTGCTTATAAATGCCATATTGCGCAACTATAGCGGTCTCTTTACCGATTTCGCTTTCATCGATGAGCGTTATCTCTCGCGCATTACAAAGCTGTCGCGCCACAGGATGTACGAAATTCTGGTGTCGCTGCACAGTAAACGCCTTGTCTCATACGCCCCGTCGAAGAAATGCCCTATAATAACCTTTACGCGCCGCCGCATCCTTGGCAGCGAACTGCGTTTTGACCGTTCCGTTTACGATGAGCGCAAGGCAATTTTCGGTGACAGGCTGAATGCTGTTATCGGATACGCCACAATGCGCGACAAATGTCGTAGCAGGATATTGCTCGAATATTTTGGAGAGAAGGATGCTATGCCATGCGGCAGCTGCGATGTCTGTGCCGATGAGCGTGCAAGAAACGCGGCTGTGAAGCCTGCTTTGTCCGTTGAGGGGGTAATGCAGTTGCTTTCGGACGGTGAGCTGCATTCACTCGATGAACTGGAGAGTCTGGGATTGCCCCGTGAGGCAATGAAGGATGTGATGCGTGAACTGTGTGACGAGGAGAAGATAGCCATAGACGGAGACAAAATAAAACTTAATAGATAAAACAGACGGTTTCTGTCATTTCACCAGGAACCATTTAAAAGAAGATACAACTATGATAACATTCCTCATTTGCCTTGCGGCACTTGTAGCTTCGTATTTTACATACGGAAAATATCTCGAGAAGAAATGTGATATTAACCCGGCCAATCCCGTGCCGTCCAAGACAATGTACGACGGTGTCGACTATATCCCCATGCCACATTGGAAGGTATTTCTCATCCAGTTGCTCAATATCGCCGGCCTTGGTCCGATATTCGGAGCATTGCTTGGTGCTGCTTATGGTCCCGTGGCATTCCTGTGGATAACGCTCGGCGGTATATTCATGGGAGCAATGCACGATTTCATTGCCGGTGTAATATCTTTGAAGAACAATGGTCTGAGCCTTCCCGAAATCATTGGCAAATATCTTGGAGGCGGAACAAAGGCTTTCATGCGAGTCTTCTCCGTGCTGCTTATGGTGCTTGTTGGTGCCGTGTTCATGTCGCAGCCGGCAGTGCTCATCGCATCGAATGTGTCAATGCCTTCGCTCGAGGTCGTGGCCTTTGGTGATACTACATGGGAACTTTTCATAGTGCTTGCCGTGATACTTGTCTATTATATCCTTGCAACCCTGTTGCCAATAGACAAGATTATTGGCCGTTTCTATCCTCTGTTCGGCGTGGCACTGCTTGTAATGGCATTGAGCATGCTGTTTATTCTCTTGACTCAGAGTGATACATATTCAATACCTGAGCTCACGTCGCTGGACAACCAGATTGCTAATCCACAGGAATTCCCTATTGTGCCAATGCTCTTTACAACCATAGCCTGTGGTGCATTGTCAGGATTTCATGCTACACAATCCCCGATGATGGCGCGTTGCATGACAAATGAGAAACAGAGCCGCAGCATCTTCTATGGAGCAATGATAGCCGAGAGCATTGTCGCACTCATCTGGGCTGCCATAGGTATGGCATTTTGGGGTGGAGTGAAGGATCTCAATGCAACCATTCTTAAATATGAACACAATGCTGCCGGAATGGTCGACGAGATAACATCTACAACCCTTGGCCCGGTTGTTGCAGCTGTTGTACTGGTAGGTGTTGTAGGTTGTGCCATAACATCGGGCGACACGGCATTCCGCTGTGCAAGGCTCATTGTTTCCGATATGTTCGGCATCTCACAGAAGAGCCTTAAAAAGAGGGTGCTTGTCTCCTTGCCCCTGTTTGTGGCAGCACTTTTCATCATTTTCGCCTTGCCCTTCCAGACTATATGGAACTACTTTGCATGGTGCAACCAGACATTGGCAGTGCTCACGCTGTGGTGCATTACGGTCTATCTGTTCCGTAATAAAAAGCCGGTGGCGATAGGTATGTTGCCGGCATTGATTATGACCTATGTCTGCTCGTCATACATCTTCATCTCCCCAGAGATGTGCGACATGGAGAACCGCACACTGGCTTATATCCTTGGCGGTGTGCTGACGCTCGTCATTGCAGTGGTCGTGCATTTCAAGGCGAGGAAAGGGTGAACGTTGTTCTATAAATGTGTAGTGTTGAATAATATGCTATAGGTGGGATTGTTTATTTAAAATAAATCTTCATATATTCGCGAAGACAACTTAAATAACCAAATTTTAATCCTATAAGCTATGAAAAGACATTTATTGTTTGTTTGGGGTGTTCTTGTCGCCTTCGCGTCAATCTTTGTATCGTGTGACAACAACGATCTTCCGGAGTCTCCAATTTGTGAAATTGTCGTAGAGAGCGAAGGTAATGGAACGGTTGCAATAACCAACAATACAGGATTGGCTGTGACTATACTTAAAGGAAACAGCCTTGAGGTTGTGGCAACCCCCGACGAGGGTTATGAATTCGTAGGCTGGTTCGTTGGTGATGATGCTACACCAGTGAGCACGGAGGCTGCATATACATTTGTAGTGAGCAGGAGTGTTGTGCTGGTGGCGAAGTTTACTTATCCTTTTGTGGCAAGCGGCTCGGTAGGCGGGCATGAGTATGTCGATTTGGGCCTGCCAAGTGGCTTGAAATGGGCGATGTGCAATGTCGGTGCAACAGAAATCTATGATAAAGGAGTGCATTACGCATGGGGTGAAACCGAAGAAAAAACCAATTTTACAAGATGGGAAAACTATCGGTTGTGTAATGGAACGGATGATTATATGACAAGATATAATGGGCACGACGACAAGAAAACTCTTGACATGGGCGATGATGTCGCCCACAGTAAATGGGGTGGCGACTGGCGCATGCCTACAAAAGCAGAAATGCAGGAACTTTGTGACAACTGTACTTTTGAAAGTGTGAAAGTAAACGGTATGCTTGGCCTCAAGGTCAAAGGTCCTAACGGCAGATGCCTATTCCTCCCTGCTGCGTCGTATAAAGGAAGCACGGGTAATGTCCTGCTTGGTTGGATGTGCTATTGGTCAAGTACAGTTTCCCCCGATGACTATGCCTATGCTTGTAGTCTGGATATGTTTATTGGCAGTCCCGGTCAATCATATTCTCCAAATGTAAAAACTGCAATGCGCCGTTTGGGTTATTCTATACGTCCTGTTGCGGAATAATAAAAGAGCGTGATATTACATAAAAAATGACATCGGTTTCACGAAACCGATGTCATTTTTTATTATCGAAGTGCAATTACTTGTTGTCTTCGCGCATTTTCTCAGCAGCCTTGTTCTGCTTCTCGATCTTCTTGGCCTGCTTCTTTGCCTCTTTCTCGGCCTTCTTGGCAGCCTTAGCCTCTGCCTTTGCATCAGCCTTGCTACCGGCAGCCTTCTCGCCTGCCCCCTTTACGGCAGCCTTGCCTGGAGCAGCCTTCTCGCCTGCGCCCTTAGGACCTGCAACCTTTACAGCCTCCTTTGCACCTGCGCCCTTAACAGCAGCCTTGCCTGGAGCAGCCTTAGGACCGGCAGCCTTGCCACATGCTTCTTTCTCGGCAGCCTTAGGACCTGCAACCTTAGGACCTGCAAGCTTTACAGCCTCTTTAGGACCTGCCTCTTTCTGAGCAGCCTTGCCGCATGCCTCTTTCTTTGCTGCCTTTTCGCCTGCAGCCTTAGGACCTGCAAGGTTTACAGCCTCCTTTGCACCAGCACCCTTAACAGCAGCCTTCTCGCCTGCAGCCTTAGGACCAGCAACTTTCACAGCCTCCTTTGCGCCTGCGCCCTTAACAGCAGCCTTCTCGCCTGCAGCAGCGTTCACGCATTTCTCACACTTAACATTCTTCTCTGTAACCTCCTGAGCATTAACAGTTGTGCCGAATGCAACAACCAATGCGAACATTAAAAATTTAACTTTCATCGTTTATATATATTGTTAAAAAAGAATCTTTTTACCCAATGCGAATTTCCTTTTGTTATTGGAAAACAGGGCGTTTTCCAGAAACGGAGCGCGAAATTACATCTTTTTAACAATAAAGCAAAGGTAATACCGTGAAAATATGTATATATGATGAAAAAAGTTGCAAAAAGAATAGATTTTATAACTTTTTTATCGTTGATAAAGAGGCTTTTATCTTTTTTGTTTATGATTTGCAGAAGATGTTGGCCTGTATTTGGCAGAATCTTTGTTACATATTCCACTTGCCTCGTGTGAAGTCGGGGATTTCAACAGGCGTGCCGCCGTTGTTGGCCGATGTGTCGGTCAGCTCCACAAGACAGCTCCAGAGCGCAGCATCATATACATTCATGTCCAGCGGTAAACCGTTGCGCAGGCAGTGTATGAGGCGGCAGTCCATGGCGTAGTCAATCCATCGGCGTCCACAGAGTTCTGTGCCATGCTCTTTGTATTGTGCAACAAACGGATGCTTGTATTTCTCTACAATCTCATTGCATGCATTGCCTGTGATTATGTTTTCGCTGTCGGGTGCAAAGGCATACATCGGTATCGGGTATTTCTGCGCAAACCCCTCCGTTCCGCTTATCAGGAATGAACGGCTATATGGACGTGGCAAAGAAATGCAGTGCTGTACAAGAATAGTCTTCCCCTTCTCTGTTGTTATGAGTGAACTGTTCATTGTGCCGTTGAGCCCATCCTTATCGCCAACACGCATTGACGAAACCGAT
The DNA here is from genome assembly GCA_017381475.1 of Bacteroidaceae bacterium. Taxonomy (GTDB): domain Bacteria; phylum Bacteroidota; class Bacteroidia; order Bacteroidales; family Bacteroidaceae; genus HGM04593. The sequence goes on along the minus strand of JAFOCD010000074.1, from coordinate 22,638 downwards.
ACAATGCTCTTCATCCTGTCGCCGCGGTTAATGCCCATCGCAAGGGCAATGGGGCCAAGGCCGTGTGTGGGGTAGGGGTTGCCGTTATGTTTGCTCATGAACTCCACCTGCCAGTTGCTCCATTTGCGCTCGCCGTTGTCGTTCGACGATATGCGCTCGCGCAGGTCGTGCAGGTATGAACCCTCGGCATGTACAATGTCGCCAAGCACGCCTTGCTGTGCCATGTTTATGGTGCATAGCTCAAACTCATCGTAGCAGCAGTTTTCCAGCATAATGCAGTGGCGCTTTGTCTGCTCGGCAGTGTCAACAAGTCGCCAACAGTCGGCTATTGTAGTTGCTGCAGGTACCTCGGTGGCCACATGTTTGCCCTGTTGCATCGCATAGACTGCAATGTCGGCATGGCTCGCCCAGTCGGTGCATATGTACACAAGGTCAACATCGCTCTGTTCACAAAGTTGTTTCCAACCATCGTTGCCAGTGAACGTTGCAGGGGCAGTGTGCCCGTACTCGGCTATTATATTTACGGCATCATTTATATTCTCGTCGACAAGGTCACACAAAGCAACAACCCTGCAGCCCTCAATGTGCATCATGCGGTGCACGGCGCGCTTTGCGCGCACGCCAAGCCCCACGAAACCTATCCTTACACAATCTATAGGTTCGCATCGCAGTTGCATAGTGCCCTTGTTCATATTGTCGCTCTTGTCCATCTTTTTTGTTTGTCTTTGCAAAATAACAAAAAATGTACCGGCTTTACTACAATTTTCTCAGTTTTTCTTTTGCTATCTTATTACCGGCTCTGGCAGCTTCGTAGTAAAGATCTTTCGCCAGGTACTTGTCGCGTGACACACCCTTGCCCTCAAGGTAGTAGTCGGCCATACGTCTTGTTCCTTCGTGGTTGCCGGCCTCAGATAAAGCCTTGGCATACTTGTAGGCCTCTTTGTATCTCTTTTGCCCATCGAGATAATCAAACATGTAAACCATTGCCTTTTCATTGCCCAAGTCGGCCGATGCTTCCATATATCGGTAGCCGTCCTCGCCTTCTGTAATAAGCAACTCTCCATAATCAAACAGCGCATTATGCTCCTGTAATTCGGCTGCGTGTTTGATCAGTTCTCTGCTTCTTGCACTGTCCTTTGCAACATACTTGCCATCGCGGTAACGTAGCGACATTTCGTATAGTGCACGTGGCTCCTCGTTTGTGGCTGCAGTCTCATACCAATGGTGAGCGAGCGAGTCATTGCGTTCAATTACATAGCCTTTGTCAAACTCCACTGCAAGGTCATACTGCGCCGGGCCATATCCACGTTTTGCAGCTTCCAGCAGGAATTTCATTGATGCTGTCGGATTTTTACCCAATCCCTTGCCGTCGCGGTAGCACAGTGATATGTAATACATTGACGGTGGATATTTGTATTGTACAAGTTCGGCAAATATTGTAACAGCATCCCTGTAGTTGCCTTTGTTGAAGTATATTACTCCCTTTTCATGCTCCCATGCACATGCAGCCTCCACTTCGGGGCTCAAAGTCTCGTCTTTCTGTCCGGTTTTTGCTTGTGGTTGGGATTTTGCGTTCTGCCTGTTGCTTGCACCATTGAGTCTGGTTGTTGTTACCGCGTCATTGCTGTAGAGCGATGTTCCGTTTCGTCCGGCAATCTCAACAATAATATTGCGGCAGTTGTTTGTGTTGTACAGCTCAATAACAGCTTCGCCATTGTCGTTTATTTCAATTTGTGGAACCCAGATGAGTGTGCGGCGGTAGTCGCCCTGCTGTGGCTTCATATTGCTGTAGTCCGGTGAGTAGAACTGCTTGCTCTCGCTGTAGCCCTGTACCGATGTGTAGCGCAGCGAACTTCCTGTTGCCGCAAATTCGGGGACAATGGTTCTCTCCCTCTCTCCCTCCTTGTATGGTATGAGACATGCGACATAGTTAGGGTTTTCCGGATAAGCCAATCCTATTTGGGGTGCACGTGAGTCGCCGCTTGTCTGTCCCTTTATTGCGCTATAAAAACGATTGTAGTCGGGGCAACCGTCAATGCCGTTTCCTGCATACAGGTACATCTGAGATAGGAAACCAAGATAGAATTTCTGCATTGCAACTTTGTTGTCGAGCATGTTTGCAAGCGGTGCCCAATAACCATCTCCGTTCTTGAATTGTTCGCGGGTCTTGACGTCACTGCGTATTACAATCTCCTTGAAGTTCGTCATCTTGTCAGCATCGGGCAGTCCGCGCAGATACTCCTTGTCGGGTTGCGGTACGGTGTAAGGGCTGTATTCGCCAAGTACCACCATCAGCTGCACCCAATAGGCCCAATTATAGTTGTGGCGTTTCATGGCGCTTGTCACAACATCGGCAGCGGTGAGCGTGTGGTCATACTCCTGTTTCTTGGTAATTGTTATGGCCTCTTTTCCCAAACGAATGTTGCCAAGATATTTTGTCGTGAAGCGTCCCTCTTCTGCAATGGAGATAATTTGCCCGATGTCATGCACAATTATCCTTTCGCTCAGAATAGGGTCTGCATCATCAACGTCGCCCGGTGTCTCATAGACAAGTGCATCATTCTTAATGCTCTGGTATATCTCGTCCTCGTATGTGTTGAAGTCATTTATGAATGTTACATCCTGCGCATACTCCCACTCGTCGAGATAGTTGAATCTCATTTCACTGTGCGGCGGTCTCTCGTTAATCTCCTTTTTGCGCTTTTCAACAACATCCACCGATGACAGCATGTACTCGAACGGGTTCAGCTTTACAAGACTGTCGGCAGTGCTCTTGGTCATGGCTGTACCAAGGTGACGCTCCCAATAGTCGTACAGGCGGAAATCGGGCGAGTAGTAACGGTCGAGTGCGAACTGGTACGAGATGTTCTCACTGTGTTTGAATGTTGTCTGTGGGCGCAATGCGGCAACTCGTGTGCCGTAAAAATCATCAAACTCAATCATGAAACCGCCAAGGCTGTCCGTACGGAATGTAGATGTCGTAATCCTTCCGCTGTCACCCTCAATGTCTACACGGGTGAGGTTATATGTCTGCGGAGTGAGTTTTGCGCCGCCGTAACTTCCAATCTCGGTGCTGGACTGCTTCTGGTAGAACTTACCCTTTAGCGAGATGCCGCGTTCAATGGGCTGCATCTCCTCAATTCTGCTACGTGTGAGCATGTGCCAGTTATATGACGTCCAGCCATGGGTGAGCATGAGCAGGTCAAGCTGCTCCTTGCGCTTGCTGTTGCTGTTGTCAAAGTATTGTGCCGCGTTGGGGATGTATCCCTTGAGTTCGGAACCGAGCAACAGGTATGTGTACATGTTATGGCTGTACGATGTAGCCTGTCGGCCCATGGCATCGCTTGCCGAGAGCGAGAGGTCTGTGCCCTGTGGTATTGGCTTGCCATCCTCGCGTGTAACCTTCAGAGTTATTTTTTCGCCAGGTTTCGGTGACAGGTTGTGTGTGTGGTAGCCGTTGGCTGTGATGTGCAGTTTCACCGTCTCGCGGTCACTTGCCGTCATCGTGTCGTGTGTGACGAAGAACTGTCTCTCGGCAAGCGGTGTGTGCTCGTTGGCATACAGCACCACTCGGTTCACGCCCTCGGGTAGGTCCTTTTTGGGGACTGTGTAGCTCATGATCTTGTTGCCCGAACCGAACTTCTTGAAGTAGCCCATTGCACCACGGTATAGAATCACCACGCCAAGGTCGCACGCCTCGGCCAGGTTGTTGGTGGCTGTTATGGTAATGTCGTCGCCGCTCTCGGTAACGTTCATCACCACGCCCTCCTTGCTCACCTCGGGAAGGTTGAACTTGTGCTTCTTTGTCTTGCCATTATCGTCGGTCATCGTAACCTCGGCACGATATTTGGCACTTGCTTTTGGAGTCATTTCGAACACTCCCTTGCCCTCGTGCACCGGTGTACACTCCAGTAACTTGGTGTCGTTCTCGAATATTGTAATCTTCTCCTCGCCAAAGAGTCCGTCCTTGCCGCGTAGTTCGAATGCGACCTTGCTCTTTATGCCGTCGACAAGATGTCCGCTCTCCGGGAAAAAGTCCAGTGTCGCATCGGGCAGTTCTGCGCTTTTCCATTCACCACGCTCGTTGTAGCCTCTGCGGCGGTCAAGCATATTCTTGAAATCCCAATTGTCGGCATTCACCTTGTCAAAAACCGGGAATACTCTTGTAAACACAGCATCCTTGCCCCAGTTGAGCATGTAGCGGGTATAGGCACGCACTTCGTAGTAGCCCGACAGCAGTAACGGGTTCAATTCGAACTCACCATGGCAAGTGCCGTCATCATTGAGTTTGTATTTCTTTGTCTCCACAACATAACCCTCGGGAGCAACAAGCTCCACATACAGTACCTTGCTAAGTGTGCTTGGCCTGTCATTAGTGCCGAAAGTGGTGTAAGCCTTGAACCACATTGTCTCGCCCAGATAGTAGGACGTGTTGTCAAAGTGCAGGAATACGCGCTCTTGCTGCATAACCCTGCCCACCTGCATTGCCCTGTATGCAATGCTGTCAATGCGGCTTTGCGCCATTGCAGTCATGCTACATAATAGGGCAATTATGTATGTTGTAACTCTTTTTCGCATAACAATTTATTATTCTTTGCTAAAATACAAAAAAAAGTGCAAATGGCTGTAACACTTGCACTTTTTAATGATTTTTATGGTTTTACTTTACCAGCACCTTTTTGCCAGTTGGCTCGCTTTTTTATCAGCGACCCGCGCGGTGCAATCTGTGCCTGCACTACGCGCGACTAATCGCTAAAAAGCTCACCGATAGCAAAAATTATTTTACAAATATTTTTTTGCCATTGATGATGTAAATTCCTTTGCTTGGAGTGTCAACTTTTCTACCCTGCAAATCGTAGATAGCTTTCACATTTCCGCTTTCACCTTTCACCTCGTCAAACACCTCGTCAACGCCTGTCGTTGTTCCCACCTCTTCGAACACCCACAGTTCGGCTGCGCTGAACGGCGCGTCGCAATAGGGGTAGTAGCTGTTTGCATCACCATCAACCGGGCCCACCTTGAAGTACTGCGAACCGTTCATGATATAGAATTCGGTGTCGTTCTTGTACTCAAAACCAAGCGGTGATTTTGAGCCCTGGTTGCTTGCGTCAATGTTCCATTGGCGGCACACAATGTAGTAACCGTGAGCCGAAACAATGTAGAACTTGTCGTTGCCGGCATCCTCCAAATAGAAAATCTGAGAGTTGTCCTCGGCATAATCTGCAAGGCCTACAGAACCTTTGGGGCCTGTGGCATAGTTCATGTTTACAGCCTCAATGTGCAGGTACTTGTTCTGCGATACAGACTTAATGCGGTACTGTGTCTTCTCTTCGTCGGGCTGTCCCGGCTGTTCAGGCTGCTCCGGCTGTACACCCGGTTCTTTGCCTTTGAGCACGGTATATTTGCCGTTTGTAATCTGCTCAATGCTGTAGTTCTTGTACATGATGTTGTAACCGCCGTATGCATTGATGCCGTATGTGTCCTCCTCATAAAGGAATGCGATTGTAGAATCCTTCTGGAAACACATGGTAGAGTAGGCCGATGCCAGGTACGATGCCTGGTGGCGTCCGTCCCACTCCCTTGCAAAGTTTGCAGGGTTGTTGTAGTCGTATTCTGTCTCCAGTTCCTTGTAGTATATACCCACATTAGCGCGTCCGTTACCGAAAGGCAGTGACTGCAATGCAAGCCACATCTCCTTGTTGTCCTCGTTGCGTACAACAGGCACCATCATAATCTCGCCATTACAGCTGTTGCCCTGTGCAACCACACCGCCATTGGCACTGTTCGATGTTGCCATGCTGCCCCATGAACCTGTTGCAGCCTTCTTGTCGGTGAATGTGTAGATGTTGAAGTAGCGTCCGCCGTTGATGCGTGAGCTGATTACGATGTTGCCGTTTGGCAACTCCTCAACCTTTGGCTCGTCGCCGCCGCTTGGAATTGGAGCAGTGTTCACGCCACCAAGAACGTTCCAGCTGCCGCCGAAGTCGTCGCTGTAGAGTACAAAGTTCGTGTTCACGCTGTTTACGTTCTTCAACAGCACCGCGCAGTATAGACGGTAGTAGTTGTTTACCTTCACATAGCGGCTCTGGTGTATTTTACCCGAACCGATGAACATTGCACGTACAGGGCCGTGGTTGCTGCTGTTGTCCCACATTGCATAGATTGCATCGGCAATATCGACAGGCTCGCTCCATGTAGCGCCGTTGTCCTCGCTGTAGAAACGTGCTATGTTCTGGTGGTTATTGCGTGTACCGTTGGGGAACGATACATTACCGGCGCAGCTGAGTACCAATACGCGGTTACTCTCGCGGTCGGCAACGATACATGGGTCACCGAAACCAACATGCATGAAGTCGGGTGAACTTGACCCCTTACCCTCGACAATGGGGAACTTTGCGTTCCAGTTTGCACCGTTGTCCTTGCTGATGCGTGCGTGCAGGTCGATGCGGCCATAGCTTGCCATACCGATGTCTGCACGGCTGTGGCGGTAGTCGGCAACAGCAATCAGGTCGCCGTTCTTTGCCATTGCAATGGCCGGGATGCGGTAAGGTATGTCGCCCGATGTCGCTGTGGTGAAAATCTCCTTTGAAACCTCGGGCACCCTTGTGTCCTTTTCTATTGTCACAATGAAGTTGCTGAAAGTGATACCCTTGTTCTCGCCACTCTGCACAAATGAGAATGTGCGCTGTGGGTCAGATACGGTTACTTTAAGCGACTGTTTTGTCGAAGAACTGGTATATGTCTTGCCTTCTATTGCAAGGCGCAGTGTGTGTGTGCCGGCATCGGTGTTCACGTAGTCGAACTGCAGGCCGGCCACCATCCAACCCTCGGGGGCGGTAATGGTGTATGTCGATGACTGTGATGTGCCCGAGTAACCGGCGATGTCATCACCAACAGTCTTCATGTTGTTCGCGCTAGCTGCAAAAGAAAACCCCGTTACCTCGCTGCTCTCCCAGCGTGAGTGCCATGTACCGTTTGAATTACTGGCGGTGTAGCGTCCTTTTGAGGCTGCGATTTCTATGCTTTTTTTTTCTTGCTCATCTGTGGGTGGGGTAACCTCACCGCCTTCAATGGTCTCGACCTCTGTTATAAGATACTGGCAACCGGTGTCGGTTGTGTTTGTTCCGCTTCCCCAGTTATACACCTTGTATCCAAGGCCGTTGTTTGTCTGGTTGAACTGCACATCGCCGCTAACAATGATGAACAATCCCTGTGTCGCAGCCTCTTTCAGCTCCCAACCGTTTGCAGGCTCATTTGCCTGTGTGCGTAGTGCAGTGTTGTTGCTGCTTGCAGGTGAAATGTACGTGCCGTTGCTCTTGTTTACAATGTTGTATTTGCCGTCGTTGCGTGCAACGAACTTCCACTTTGCGGCGTCGGTTATGGTTGCGTTACCTGTCATTTCGGCATTTGCGCCGTTTGATGCCGCATAGCGGTTCTCGCGCTGTGGGGTACACATGGTGTAGTAGTGGCTTACCTTGCTGTCGCTTGTCTTTGGCTGGTTCACCTTTGCTGTTGCAAGCGCGGCCTTGAAGGCTGCAAATGCAACGTTCAATGTTGCAAGCTGTGCTGCGCGGTCCTCCTCGCTCATTGTTGTGCCGAGTGTCGATTCAATCTCGGCAATCACAGTGTTCAGGTCATTGGCAAGTTCTGGGCTGTACTGTCCGGGCTGGTTGCCTGTGCTTGCTTCAACCTCTCTCTTTATCTCGGCAATTGTTGCCTCCAACTGCTCGGCGGCAACATCCATTCTCTGGTTGGGTGAGTAGATGAGGCCTTCAACGGCGTTCTTGCCTTCGAGGTCGGTGAGCACGAATGTGAACATCCACTTGTTCAGGCGCACACCGCTTGCACCAACGTATGGCAATTTGATGAACACCTTGTTCCAACCCTGCTTCAATGTTACCTGCAAAGGCTTGCGGGCAGTGAAGTTCTCGTTCTTCAGGTCAACCTCGTTGTTTATGCCAACACCGGTGTTGTCCCATGTCGGTGGCAGAATCTCGGTGTCATTGAGCCATATTCTTGAACCTTTGCGGTCCCATTTGCCTGCGTCGGGAGCAGTGTCCTTCTCGCTGCGTCCATAGTTCTGGAACTCAATCTGTGCACCCACAGTCTGTGTCTTGTCGCTATATACGTATGTCCATGCGTATGCAGTGCTGTTGCTGTGGTTTGTGCTGCCGTAGTATGTAGGAACGGTGTTGTTGCCCCATGTGTGGCGCAAGTAGATACCCGCACCTGTTGCAATGCCTGTGCCGTATGTTGTGCCGTTCACGGTGTAGCTCTCCTTCAATCCCTCGGTCTTGGGCGCGAACGAAGCGTTCATGTCACCGCCGTTGGGGAATGGGTCTGTAATTCTCCAGCGTACGTTTGTCTGCTTAACGTATGGTATTGGCTCATCCTTCAAAGAATTTGCCTTGTGGAAAAGGAAACGGCGCTCCCAATCGGCGAACTCCTCATACTCCTCGCCGCTGTTGGGCAGGGTGGTGCCGCCCTTCTCTATATACTGCTTGCCACCGCCAATCCATGCACGCTCGGCACTTGCAATCACGTTGGCATAGAAGTTGTTCTGTGCAATGATGTCCACCTCTGTCGGTGTCTTGCGGTCGTTCCATGGAGCCGATATTGTTCCCGCAACGTTGGCGTTACCCTTCTGCTCATAGTAGATGTTGCTCTTGTATATGCCCACGAGGTCGGCAAACACGTCGAAGTGGTTGGTGTAGTTGTAGCGGCAGTCAATGTTGGGCATACCGTTGATGACCTTTCCGCTTGAACTCCACATCTGTGTCATGTCGGCTCCGGTGCTTGTGCTGATGGCGACGCCGCGGATTGGGTTCCACACCACAACTTTCTTGCCCAGGCTGTGAACCTTGTCGGTCATTATCTTCAGGAAGTTGGGGTATTCGATGGTCTCCTCGTCGGCACCAATGTGAATGTATGGCGCATCGGGGAACACAGCAGCAACCTCTTCAAGTATTACCTGCAGTTCGGCAACACCCTGGTCGGTCTGCATCGAGTGTCCCATCGCTGTCTTGAAGGCCTGGCTGTGGCCCGGCATATCAATCTCGGGGATTACAATCACACCGCGTTCCTTTGCATAGTCCTGTAGTTCGCGGCACTGCTCCTGTGTGTAGTATTTGCCGGCAAAGCGAGTCATTGATGCACTGCTTGTGAGCTGTGGGTATGCTTTCACCTCAAAACGCCATGCCTGGTTCTCGGTCATGTGCCAGTGGAAAGTATTCACCTTGAAGCGTGCGAGCAGGTCAATGTGCTTCTTCAGTGTCTCGAATTCAATGAATGAACGGCCTACATCATGCATGTAACCACGCAACTTGAATGCCGGCCAGTCGGTCATTGTCAGTGCCTCCAAAGCAGGAGCACCCTCGTAACCCTCGGCAAGCTGTGTCAAGGTCTGTGCCGCACGTATAACACCGGTCTTTGTAACCGCTGTGATGTTGATGGCATCGGCTGTGATATCCAATGTGTATGCCTCGTTCTCATAGCCGGCAAGTGCGTAGTCGTATGCGCCCTCAATGCTGCCGACAAGTGTCACAGTCACCGGTGCACCGCCTGTGGCAATGGTGCAGCCGTTATCGGTGAAGAACTTCTGCAAAGCAGTGCTGTTTGTGGGGTCGGTGATGGTTACCGTGCGTCCAAGTGCGAACACCGCGCCGCTCTTTGCCTCAATCTGTTGTGGCTTTGGCAACAGATGTGTAATCTTTGCCATAGTCGCTGCAGGCAGACACATGGCCACCGCAACAATCGCCGCTTTGAATAGATTTTTCATATTGAATAGGTGTTAGTTATTTATCCATTACTTCATGATTTTGCATAGCAATCCAAAATCTTTTGCAAGATATTAAAAATGATTGATATATGCAAAAAAGCGCATGCAGTGTTTTCATACTCCTCAGTCGCTCCGCGCCAGCTCCTCTATCTTAGAGGAGCACTATTTCGCGAAAGGTTTCGAGGTGCTCCCCTAATGTAGGGGAGCTGTCACTTGTGACAGAGGGGTATGGTAATTGATTTTTGTTTTATTCATACTCCTCAGTCGCTCCGCGCCAGCTCCTCTATCTTAGAGGAGCGCTATTTCGCGAAAGATTTCAAGGTGCTCCCCTAATGTAGGGGAGCTGTCACTTTGTGACTGAGGGGTATGATAATCATGGATTAAATAATACCGAGAGCCTGTTTTATAGCAAGAAGAACACGCTCTGGTGCTTCCCAAAATTCGCGGTTTTCAAACCTAAGAATTGATATACCCAATGAATTTATATATTCATCCCGGTTTAAATCATATAAATCACCTTGCATAGAATAATGTGAGTCCCCGTCAAGTTCTACACAAAGTCGTGCTTTAGGGCAGTAGAAATCCACTATGTATTTGCCAATGGAGTATTGCCTTCTCCATTTAGTACCATCAAGCCTTCCTGCCCGAAGCAATTCCCATAAAGCTGATTCTGTGGGAGTGGGGTTATTGCGTAGTTCTTTTCTTAAGCATTTAACGCTTTTATTATTGTATATCCTCTCTTTTTCCATAGATATCTATTCATACTCCTCAGCCCTTCGGGCAGCTCCTCTATCTTAGAGGAGCGCTATTTCGCGAAAGGTTTCGAGGTGCTCCCCTAATGTAGGGGAGCTGTCACTTGTGACAGAGGGGTATGGTAATTGATTTTTGTTTTATTCATACTCCTCAGCCCTTTGGGCAGTTGCTTGCAGCGAACCTTGGCTGTGCTCGTTTTAAAAGCTCAAGTAAACTTGGCTTTCACTCGCTTGCACAAGGTTTGTCTCTATCTTAGAGGAGCGCTATTAGTTAATTAACACCTTTTTGCCGTCGATGATGTATATGCCCGGTGCGGAAATCTCACTGAGTTTGCGGCCGCTGAGGTCATAAATAGTTTTCCCCTCTCCGTTTTCACTTTTCACCTCTTCTACGCCTGTTGCTCCCTCGGGCGCGAGGTTGAAATTCGCATAGTGCTCCGAGTTCTGTTTCCAGGAGTAGTCATCGCCCTGATAAGGCTTTATGGCATCGAGTTTGAACCAGCCGTTGCCGCTGCCGTTCCACCCGAAGTTGAAGTGGAAATAGCCGTTGTCGGTGTAACCGTCAATCACAAACATGTGACGGCTGTCGCCCGTGCCGCTGTTGTTTGCGGCGTAGGGTACCGGGCAACCGTTGTCGAGGCTCTCCCTAATCTTTGCTTCCCACTCCTCACGGGTGTGTTCACGCTGGTACGATGCTGCAATCTTCGGGTAATTAAAGTAGCGGTTGAGCCTTGCTGTTTCGCGCTCCTCGTTGGCGGTTGTTGCGCCACTGCCGAATGACGAGAAGTTTGCATGTGCAAGGTGAGCCATCAGTTTCGACACCTCATATATCTGCTCCTCGCTCCAGTTGCCGTCATACACCAGCGGCATGTTTTCCCAGTCATAGACCCTGTCGGTAAGTTCCACGTATGTCGGTGCCTGGCAGTTGTAGAGTATGTTTGTGGTTCCCTCTTTGGGGTATTTGTGGTAGCGCAGCACAATGGCGTATGCCGTTGCAACGCAACCTGTCTTTGCGTGTCTTGTGCCGCCATACGATGTCCAGCACTGGTTGTTGAAAGGGTGGTTCTGTCCCCAACTTGCCGTTTCAAGCAACACAACTACATTGCCGCCGGTCTCTACCGCGGTCGCTTGCTGCTTGTCGGCAGTCTGCGCACTTGCTGTTGTAAGTGCGATGAACAATAGAATGACGCAGTGTATTAGTTTTCTCATAAGCGGATATTTTTTTTGTAAAGGTAATGAAAAGTTTTGTTTTTGCAATTTCTCGTTGGCAAGATAGAGTTCCCGTTAGTCCTCCTCTTGGTAAGAGGAGGTGTCACGAAGTGACGGAGGAGATTGTTTGTTTTATATGTTTTTAATCTCCCTCCGCTTCGCTCGCCCCTCTTTGTAAGAGGGGCAATTCCGGTGTCGTGAAGTGACGGAGGAAATCCACTCCCCCTTTGTTGCGTCAAAATGGGAGAGCTGTTAATACAATAGAAAATTCCCCCAAACACATCGTCTGTACAAAAACAACGTTGCAAGCCTTTCAGAAAGCCTGCAACGTCAATATTAGGGTAGGGCAGAATGATTACATATTGCCCCAAATGTTATCCCAATCACCGCGGTGTCCGCCTGTGAGCTGCTCATTCTCGGGATCTTCGATAGTCTCATCATTACCTCCCATCCAAATAGAACCATCGAGTATTGGCGATGTCTCGACTTCAATAAATTCGATTGTCGGTTTAATATATCGTTTCATAGTAGTGATATTTTCTTGTTTCAAACTCATATTACTTTACCCAAATCCTCTTGCCAGTTGGCTCGCTTTTTTATCAGCGACCCGCGCGGTGCAATCTGTGCCTGCACTACGCGCGACTAATCGCTAAAAAGCTTACCGATAGCAAAAATTATTTTACAAATATTTTTTTGCCATTGACAATGTAAATGCCAGGCTCTGTAATCTCACTCAACTTGCGGCCCTGGAGGTCGTAGATTGTATCCTCAAGCTCTGTCTCAAACTCGTCAATTCCGGTTGTTTCCTCATCGTCAAATACAAAGTGGAAACCAGTACCCTTCTTCAACTGTTCGCCGAACCAATCATTGGTTACAGGCAAGTATGCCTTGTGGCTGTTATTGGTGAAACGCACGGTTGTTTCGTTGGTATTATTATCGAGGTAAGAGTTCTTGGCAACCGGGTACAAACCAATCTTGCCATCTCTGTTTGCAAGTATGTAAGCATCATGGGTAATCTTGGTCTTTGCAACAGTACCGCTAAGTACATTGCCTACAGCCTCGGTTCTTGCCTCGTCGTAGTTATCAACATCGTCCTTAACAATATTGAAATAGTATCTACCCTCTGCTGCCTTTAGGATAACACCAGTGTTTGCCGGGATAATACCGTTCTTCAGGCTTGTCATCCAGGCGTATGTCTCAATGCCCGGGATTCTATCGGCTTTCAGCACATACGCCTTCACACCATCGGGGATTGCAACTGCAACAGGTGCATAGAATGTAGCGTGCGATGCTGTACCAATGGTTACAGGCAGTGTTGTTACCTCCTCAAGGACAAAGTTGTGGTTTGCGCAACCGTCGCTACCGCAGTGGTCAACATAGTATGTTGTGCCGTTGCTGTTTGCGTGCATATAGTTTGGTGCTTGAATTTTTGATTTTGATGTTACGGGGTCTGTTGTAATTGTAACAGTGCCGCTTACTCCAACAGCCTGCAAACCGCGTGTTCCGCCGTTCTCTATAATATACAGACCCTTGTCGTATGAGAGCAGCTTGCTGTCGGCATAGTAGAAGATAGATGTTGCAGTTGTATCCTTTGTCATCTTCAATGCGTTCTGCAAATTATTTCCACCGCTTACACCACATGCCTCGCTCTGCATATAGTATCTGTTAGCTGGAGTCTCGCTGCCGCTACCTTCGCCGCTGCCAACCTCTTGGATATAAACTTCGAAGTTTACAATTCTAATAGAGTAACCCAATTTTCCTGCAGATGTAGATACCACAAATTTTGTCTCTTCGCTTTCAGTAAATTCATAATCCGAACTTCTTACTACATAATCGTTTGATGAGCTCTCAGGCGTTTTTGTATAACCAAAATCAGTAGTAAGAGTCACCTTTCCATCAGTGGATGGATAATAAGTCATTTCATATCCTGTTATCTTAAAACCTGGAGCGACAGACAATGTATATGTTGTAGAATAATAATCAGTAGAACCTAATGTTCCTCCTGCTTTCAAAGAGAAATTATGATATGCATTAGTACTATATGGAATAAATGAAGCTATAGTTTTACCATTATTAGTAGTAGCAAGCATTTTCAATCCGGCAGGATTATTATTCAATGTTGACGTCCAAATAGTATCACCCGAAAAACTTCCTGTGCTTGTACTTACCACATAAGTCACCACATCTCCCACAGCTCTTGCTGCTCCGGCTGCTGCAGGTGCAGGGAAGTCATAACCAATACGGTAGTAAACACCGGCTGTGGCATTCTCAACAGGGAGGAAGTTTGCAACATACTCGGCATCCTCCATATTCTCCACATTTGCAATGCCGGGGATAGTGTATGGGTTCTCGCTGCTGACAACATCTGTACCCTTTGTCCAGTTTACAAAGTAGTAGCCAGTGTTTGCTGTTGCTGTGATGGTTGCCTCCATATTATGGCCGACCTTGATGCTTGTTCCTGTAGAAGTGCCGGATGTTGCCGAAACTGTACCATAACTGTCAATGTTCGCACGAACGGTGAGGTTGTATGATGCAGGCTCAAAGGTGGCTGTGTAGGTTACATCCTTCTCAATGGTGATGACAAGATTTTGCTCATTGCCCACAATGTTGTCATTTTCATCTTTCCAGGTTGTTTCGTAGCCATAGCTTAACCAAGTGTTTATCATAACCTCGGTTCCTTTTTTCACAACAGCTCTGTTACTTGCATCATAGCCCAATGATGTTCCATCGGGGAGTGTGATTTTTGTAACATATCCAATTCTATTGCTCTTGGGCTCGCCTATTACAACGCAACCACGGAAGAAGCGTGCCTCGTATGTTGCAACCTCTGTTGCCTGGACTGTAATCTCCAAATCGTTGCTTACAAGTACACCGTTCTTGTACCAACCATCGAACAGGTAGGCCTTCTGGTCATAGTCATTTGTTGCAACAAGTTCAACATCTGCGCCTACAACAAAATCAGCATCAGTTGCCCACGCCTGTCCAATGTTGTTGATTATAGCCTTTACATTACCGTCTACTGCGTTGGTTACAGTTGTGCCGTCAGTCGATGCAACCCTGATGTGTATTGCAACTGTGCCTGTTGGAACCTCATTGAAACGTGCAGTGTAGTTGATGGGGCTTGTGACGGTGAATGTATAACTTGTCTCAGCGCTTATTAAATTCTCTCCATCGTACCAACCTGCAAAACTGTAGCCAGTACTTGGTGTGGCTGTGAGTGTTACCTCGCTGCCATGCTCTGCAGTTGCTGCGCTTGCGGTTGCGCTACCGCCCTCGCCGGCTGTTATATTGATGTTGTAGATGTTGATTGCAAAGTTTGCGGTGAGTTCAATTACATCGTCTTTTCCACCGCTTATGTTTTTAGTATATGCTGCAGTTTCAACTTCGTTTGTACCATCTATCCATTTAACAAAGTGGTAACCCTCAACCGGTACGGCTTCAATGGTCAAATCGCCTGTTGGTACATATTTGCGTACCACATTCTCCTCGCCGCCAATATTTGTTGTACCTTTATTCTCGGGGGTGATAGTAAGGCTAATCTTTGGCCAAGTCTTAACAGCTTTATCTATAGCGTCAAAATATGTATTGAACTGGTTCAATCTTATTTGTTCATTATTATAAACCAATGAATCTATCATTATCTGGAATTCATCAGTTACCAGATAGTTGTTATTGCCTTTATTAAAACGTAGGAGTCTTTCATCTAAGGCTCTGATAAAGTCTGTGTAATCGGCCTCCTTTATCTTCATCCAAGCTCCCTGATGGGTGTTGCTGTTATGGTGTGTTGCCCAGCCGTAGCTTGATGAGGTAGAACACAGATATCCTGTCTCTTCACCAATCTTTGCAACGAGGGCATAATCGCCATTATATGTTCCGGCATCGCCCAAGAAAGTAAATGCAGTAGCTTCGGCTTTTTCAACAAACTCTACATTCTGAGCATCGCTTGAAGCAATGCTTGTCACTTTAATGTATTTACCTGTAAGCTCGTTCTTGAAGATGAACTCAAAGCTGTTGTTTACGTTGTAGATAGCCCAAGCAATCTTTGGATTACCTCCCATGGTGTTGTATGTAGGGTTGGCTCCGTAATTGTAAGTTGCATCATTTACCTTTTCTACCAATGTGGTTTCAGCTGTTGAGGCTGACAAATAATTTGGTCTTCCATTGGCGTTTGTGGGGTAATAGATGTTATGCCAAAGATTGTCGGTCTCCCCGCTGGCGGGGTTGCTTACCTTGAACTTCAGTTTTACGGTATTTGTGTAGGTGTATGAAGCACCGTCGTTAGTAAGTTTCGGTTCTATTCCCAGTTCCTCAATGAACGGATACTCGGTCTTCAATTTCGCTGCCAATGTTTCGGTATTAACCTCGCCTGTCAAACCATTCAATGTTACATTGTAGGTGTTGCCCTGTGCATCGGTGAGGGTTGCGTTTACCACAGTCTGCTCAAAGTTCGCAGTAAGGCTTAGGGCGTCGCTGACTGTAACACGGTATGGGTTATCTGTGCTGACAACATCGCTGTTTCTTGCCTCGGCTGTTCTTGCCGCTGCGCTTGCCTGTGCAGCAGGTCTTGTCCAGTTGACAAAACGGTAACCTGCAGCAGGTACAGCCTGAATAGTAATTTCGCCCTTTGGAACGAATTTGTGGCTTACTTCCTCACCCAAAATCTTAACACTACCGGGAACAACATCGTTAACCGCTGGAACGGTCAATGTAATCTCGGTATAGCTGTCCTTAACTGTCTGTACGGTTGTAGTGTGTGTGTTAAGGGTGTTAAGAGGTGTTGTTCCTATGTTCTCTATAATAGCCTTGATGGCATCGATATCGTTGTTGTCGGTGTAATTGCCATCACCGGTACCGAACTTGGCAATATTTGCTGTCAATTCATCAACAATAGCCTGGTAGTCGGGTGCCTCAACAAACTTAATCCAAGCACCTTCGTGGCGATTTGTGGAACTGCCGTTGTAGTGAGTTGCATAGTGGTAACCTGTTGCCGATGTTGAACAGAGATAACCTGTTGTCTCGCCAACCTTTGCAACAAGAGCATAATCACCGGCATAAGAATATGAATCTGGCAATAACTCAAATGCTGTAGCATTGTTTTCTTCGGCATATACTACATTTTGGGCATCGCCTGTTGCAACTGAAGTTGCTTGGATGTATTTGCCTGTCAACTTATTCTTGAACTTGAATGTCAATGTATTGTCAACGCTGTAAATAGCCCAACTTATCTTGTCACCATTCTGCAAGGTGTTGTATGTACTTTCGCCGTAAGCTTTTGACTCTGTGACTTTTGGCACATAAGTATCATTTGCAGCAGACGCTGACAGGTAGATAGGATAATCATTCTCTGCGGTATTTGCCGGCCAGTAGATGTTGTGCCATACAGTTGTGTTGGCATTACTTACCTTGAATGGCAATGTCACAGTGTTGGTGTATGTGTTGTCTGCAATAGTACCGTTCTCGCCCAATGTAATGAATGGGTATGTTGTTGTCAGGTAAGTTGCTACAGCAGCTGCATCGTTGGGAACGTAGTCGAGTGTCTCTCGGTAGATGTTGCCCTCTGTATCGGTAAGCTCAATGTTGAACTCAACAGGTACATATTCAACATCTGCATTCGGGTTAAGGAAATTGTTGTTTGTAATCTCCTCAATTGTCAAAGGAACATATACCATTGAGTAACCCTTAGTGTGGTCATCGCCGTAGCAAGGAGCCTCCTCAAAGAAGAAAGCAATCTCGCCGTTCTCCTGCAATGCCATAGCACTGTATGCGCTCTTCACTCCGGCAGGGCAAACCTCAATGCCTTGTGTCCAGCCGCTTGCGAATGAAGACGGTGTATAAGTCTCGTCGGCACTTACCTCCTTGTACCATATTGTTACGTTGTAACGGTCGTAATGACCGGCACCGCCTTTTGGCTGTGACTGCAACAGAATCTTTGTGGGCTTGCCGTTGGGGCGTTTTGCATCGAGACAAATGATTTCACCATTTGTTCCGTTGCTGCCGCCATTGTCGCAACCATTGACTGCTGCATCGCCCCAAGAACCTTCGTTTGTAGCCTTGTTGCTGTATGTAAATACTCGGAATATACGGCCACCTTGGCGGCGTGCACTTAGGAGAATCTGTCCGTTAGGCAAAATTTCAACCTTTGGCTCATCGCCACCGGCAATTGCAGTCTGGCTACCGCCAAGAATACTCCAGTTTTCTCCAAGGTCGTCGGAGTAAACAACAAAGTTATTATATACAGTTGATGAGTTCCTCATGAGCAATGCACCATATATACGCGCGTTGCTTGTACCGTTGTAGTTATAGTCAACAGCTAGTTTACCGCTACCAAAGAATGCACAGAAGTGATTGGGGAAAAGGCTTGTTGCGGTTGAATACATCTTGGTTGTCATATCCGTGATGCTCCAGTTTGCACCATTGTCGCTACTGAAGACACGTACCATCTTATTAGGGTTAGCCGCGCTAGCAGTTTGACTCGAATACATTACATCACCGGCTGCAGCCATAACAACAATATTCTCTCCAACGGCTGCAATGGCTGCATCGCCGTATGCACGCTGGTAGCTACCTATCTTGCTGTCATCACCGGCTGCGATGGTCTTGATGTCGCTCCAAGTAGCACCGTTGTCATCGCTTGTACGTGCAACAAGGTCAATACGCATCTTGCCTGTGCCGTGGTTGTCGCGACCTATGTCGTCAAGGTTATGACGGTAGTCGCTCACTGCAACAAGCATGCCGTTACCTGTCTTTGCAATAGCAGGGATGCGGTAAGAGTACTGGTCATCATCGTAGAAGAGTGTCACATCATTGGTTGCTGTGAACTTGGCAACAAGTGGAGTATTCTCGTTGATTGCCGCAACGTTTTCAGCAGTGAGAGTGGGGTTCTCACCAAGTGAAGTTGAACCAATATAGAAGCCCTGGAACTCAAAGCCGCGATACTTGCGTGTGAATGCAAGTGTTGTGCCCTCGGCGAGTGGCATTGTAAGCTCGCTTGCTGTTTGGTGAGCTGGAGTGAGCTTCATTGCTGTTCCGCCAATGGTTATTGTACCAAGGTGAGTGTTGGGGTTGTCGTTTCTCCAATTCTCAATCTCGGCCTTGAATGGCAGTGGCTCAAATTCATTCTCAACATATGTGATTTCAAGAGCTGTGATGAAGATACCATTTCCTGCAGTTCCACCTACACCAATGTTAATGGTATTGGTTTCAAGTCCTGTTGCAGAAAGCGTTTGTGTAGTAGTTCCGCTAAGTGTTGCTTTTGAGGTCTCGTTTCCGTTAACGGAACAAGTAAAGTCGCCAGAATAACTGTTGTCTTGTCCTCTGACTGTTATTTTGTATCCTGTGATTTTATATTGTTCAGAAATAGAAAGTATAAAATTCGTATTTTTATATAAATACGGAGTTTTTACGCCGCTAATAACCCCTGTTGTATAACCAAAATTATTTATAGTTTCAGCAACTTTGATTGTTACGGCAGGAGTCGTTTGTGTAACAACTTGATATCCCCAACCCGAGGTAAGTTCTGTACCATCAGTTTTAGTATAAGTTGCATTGTTGAATGTTACATCCAAAGTCTTCTCGTTAGAGGCTTCCACAACCTCTACCGGAATGTCATAAACAATACCTTTGTCAAGTTCTGCTGTTCCGTTTGTGGGCCAGCCTTTCCAGGCGTTGGTGTATATCATTCGTACGTGTGATGTACCCAATGGCGCATCTGCAGGCACTGTAATTTCGTGAGTGATATTCATTACACTGCTGTAATTGCCGGCAACATTGTTTGTTGGTGGTTGATTTCCCCAAGTCTGTACGGCTGTACCAAATGTGCGGTCACCGTCAAAATCTGTAAAGAGTGATGCGTGGCAATAACGCATATCTTCAGACACAGAACTTGTACTTGAACTCAATGATTTTGCAACCAAATTAAGTGTGAATGATTTTCCCTGTTCAATACGCACTGTTCCTGGGAGAGTTACCAATTTGTCGCCAGGGTGTGCATTTGCGGTGTAACTGATATTCTCGTTGGCACCGGTTGTTGTTACAGAAGTAAGATAGTTGTTTGTATATGTTGCTCCTGTTGGAGTGGGGTACTCGGGTTCAGCTGCCTCGGGCTCGAAGTTGGCAACATAGTTTGCTGCCTGTGATACTGTGACATTGCATGTAGCAGATGTACTTACCTCATTCCCGTTCAATGTCCAGTTGACAAATTCATAACCACTGTTGGGGTATGCTTGCAAAGAAACTGTCGAACCACTTGTGGCATCAATGTTGGCAACTGTAGACTGTGTACCACCGTTGATAGCAACCTTGCCGGCGTTCTGTGGCGAAGCCTCGGCTGTGATATTGTAGGTCGTTGCCACTGCATTGAATTTAGCTGTGTAGGTAACATCTGAATTCAAAGCAAATGTGTATGGATTATTGCTGCTTACCAAGCTGTTGCCATTGTACCATCCTGCGAAAGTGTAGTTCGTGCCATCAGGGTATGCTTGCAATGTGACATTAGTACCGGCATCAACTGTTAAGCTTGTATTTGTACCATTTACATACGCATTACCACCGGTCTCTGCATTTACATTAATAGTGCAGGTTGTTGGAGTTTGGGTAGAGCCACCGCCTTCGGACTGGAGAGTGACTGTGAATTCTTGTACTTGGATTGCGTAATTGGTGTTTGCTCCACTAACAGTAAACGAGGTATTCTGAGCAGATAGCCCTGTCGCAGAAAGTGTCAATACCTCGTTTCTGTTTGCAAGAGTTTGAGTCATCTGAGCATTTGCCACAGTCATATTATAGTTGCTGCTTGAACTCTTGTATGTCATGCTGTAGGCTGTAATAACATAGCCATTTGGTGCAGACAGTGTGTATGTTACTGGGCTCTTGTATGTACTAGTTTTATCTTCATAGATTGCAGAGATAAGTTTGACTTGACTGCCGTTGAATGAAATCGCTTCAACGGCATTGCTGTTGTATGACGCTGTAAGATAAAGTCCCGATACTTCGCTTGATGACCATGTTGTGTATCTTGATGATGTGGAATTTTCCAAAGTTCCGGTAGCTTCGCTAATATAGTATGTTGCAATTGCTGTAGAGAAATTAGCCTCAACGCTCATATCCTCTGTTGCGACAAATGTCAGTTCTGTGCCTGCATAGTTTGTGCTGTTTGTGCCCTTTCTCACTGTCCAACCATTGAACACATAGCCGTCGAGTGGTGTTGCAACGAGTGTCACCTCGCTGTTCTGATAAGGGGTGAGCCCGGTGCCGCTAATGGTGCTGCCATTCTTTTGTGTAACTGTACCATAGCTGCTGTTGTAGCTCACTGAAACATTTACTCTGTTGTTGCCAACAGTGAGGAAATTGGCTACATAATCGTTACCCTCGGCTGCTACAAGTGCTTTATATGTCTTTTCTGTGCTAACCTGTGCTCCGCCCTTGCTCCAGTGTGAGAATGTGTACCCGCTGTTGGCTGTTGCAACGAGGGTAGCATATGTGTTTTCTATAACCTCGGCACTGTTTGCGTTGCCGTTTACTGTAACGGTTCCTGCACCTGCAGGTGACACGCTTGCTGTAACGGCGCGCGGTGTTCTATTGGGTATTACATACAAATAAGCCCTTTGTTGAGTGCTGTAATCACTCTCTTCATCCGGTCGCACATTATCAAGCGTATACCAACCGTTGCCATAGCCGTTCCAACCAAAGTTAAAGTGGAAAAACTCATTCTCGGTATAACCATCAAGAATAAAAATGTGACGGCCGTCTGTTGTATTAGGATTATTGTCATCAACAAGAGACGTAAACAGAATTGGATAGCCTTGACTAAGACATTCCTTTAACTGTCGTTTGAAACTTTCATCGCCAGCATCACTACGGTATAGAACATCCATTCCTGTACCGGTTGGGTTGAATATTGAGTTGGTAAAAGAGAAATTTGCCTTTAACGCTTTTATATTTTCAGAGAAAGTTGTAGCGCTTGTGCCATAACCGACTTTAGTTGCGTAACCAAGGTCGCGCATCAGTGTAGCAACCGCTGTTGCTTGATCATCATTATAGCTTCCGCTATAGCTGAGCAACATATTCTCATAATCATAAGTGTGTGTGCTCAGATCAAGTGTCTCACTGTTGTGAGTTACTGAACCACTACCACTCACCGGCCACTTATAATAGTGGCATAGGATTGCAAATGCCGTTGGACCACAACCTGTTTTTGTAGGAGTGGTGCCAACGGTAGGACACAAGTCATTGTAAGGCTTGTTTTGTCCCCAACTGGCAGTTTCCATCTCTACGACTTTTGCTCCCATTGTCGCTTGGTCGTAAGTACCCTGCGCACTTGCATTTGACACCATAAAGATGGAGCAAATGGCAAGCATTGTTACGCGTAAAAAGTTTTTCATAATGTGTTTTTTATTTTGTTTTTTTCGTTATTTGCCATTTTGTGCAGTTTACAAAAGTAATAATAATATAAATATTATTAAAATTTAAAGCGATATTTGTTTGGGTGAACCAAGAAAAGGGAAATTAAGGGGGCTCTTGTATATATTCAATCTCCCTCCGCTTCGCTCGTCCCTCTTTTGAAAGAGGGACAGTTTTTTGTTGCTCTTGTATATGTTTAATCTTCCTTTAGGCCTTTAAAGCCCTTTTAGGCATTATTATAATAACATAAAACGCCCCTCGCTGTTTGCGAGAGGCGTTTTATGTTGTGTGTTGCCTTAGTTACTCAACATAAACCTTCTTGTTACCAATGATATATATACCCTTAGGAAGGCCTTGCTGTTTGTTTACACGGCGGCCATCAATGGTATAGACAGGTAAATCTGTTGTAGTTTCCACAACTTCAATTCCGGTTGTTTCGCCTACAACGAGAATGGCATCAACGATGAAACCACCATTGGCAATGATACCATTGCTACCGGTTGG
>JAFOCD010000073.1 GCA_017381475.1 Bacteroidaceae bacterium | reverse complement strand
AGTTCTTCTCAAATTCCTCCATCGCTTTGAAAGGGTCATAGGAACCAAGAAAATGGTTGTTGCGTGCAATGGGTGTAAGTTCAAACATAACAGAATCCTCCTTATAGATTTGTTTTAATATGATTAGCAAAAAGAGATTAGTTTATACGGGATGTTGGCGCCTTGATCCCGCACCTCTTTTTACAAGAATAATGATATACCTAAAATGTTACATAAAAATTAAGAAAGTGTATTTCAAATGTAAATATTAGCACTTCAACATAGAGAGTGCTAATTTGTGGCGTCGGATAAAATAGACAATGTCGTTTTGAATGAATAGAATTTAGCATACATTAAACCGATGTGCTAACATCTCTTTTGGGCAGTTATGGCCGAATAAAAGCCGATGAGATGTCATAGATAACATCTCATCGGCTTGTTTATGAGTAGTTTTTCTTAGCAAGATGCTCGTCCCGCGCACTCTTGCGTCCTTCTTCCTTGATGTCGCCTGCCTTGGTAAGAGCCATCTTGGTGAGGAACGGACCGACGATCTCATAGATCAGGACGGCGAACAGTGTAATGTTGCGGACAATAGCACCATCTGGACCAAGCTCAATAGCCTTGATCGCCATACCGAGTGCAACACCTGCCTGCGGAAGCAAGGTGATGCCGAGATATTTGATGATGTTGGGATCGGATTTTGTAATCCTTGCGCTGATATTTGCACCGTAATATTTTCCGAGAGAGCGTGCGATGATGTAAACGATACCAACAACTACGACTGTCCACTGCGCGAATACCGAGAGGTCCAGCTCCGCGCCGCTGATGACGAAGAACAGGATTAGCACAGGAGTCGTCCATCTGTCGGCTCTGTCCATCAGCTCTTCGGAAACCTCGCAGATGTTGCAGAATACAGTTCCAAGCATCATGCAGGCAAGCAAGGAAGAAAAGGCAATATGGATATCGCCAATTTCAAACTTCAAGCCGGAGAGTGCAACGGTCAGCATAACGAATGTGACCGAAACCGCCATACGCTTAGAGCGAGAATGAAAATACTTTTCGCAAAGTGTAAAGAGCAAGCCCATCACGAATCCAAGCAAGAGCGATAGAACGATCTCAAGCAGGGGCTCAAGGATGATGGCAAGCGGGCTGACACCTGCCGTGCCCATCGACCTTGCGATACCGAAGGAGATTGCGAACACCACAAGACCAACCGCATCGTCAAGAGCAACGACGGGAAGGAGAACATCTGTAACCGGTCCCTTCGCCTTGTATTGCTTGACAACCATCAGCGTAGCGGCGGGAGCCGTCGCAGTCGCAACCGATGCGAGAACGATTGCCGCAGGGATAGAAAGTGTGTCGGGCATAGCAAAGTGTAATGCAATCAAAGCAACGTCCACCACAATGGTGGTGATCAATGCTTGAAGGACACCGATAACGGTTGCTTGTTTACCAATCTTTTTGAGTTGTGAGAGTCTGAACTCGTTGCCCATAGAGAAAGCGATAAAGCCAAGTGCGAGATCGGAGATCAATCCGAAGCCCTCAATTTGCTCCGAAATAATACCGATTCCGGGAATATTGAGTGCACCGAGCACAAACGGTCCAATCAGAACACCTGAGATCAGGTATGCGGTAACTGCGGGGAGCTTCACGAGCTTGGCAAGTCTTGATAAGAGCAGACCTGCAAGCAACGCGATGGATAAACTCAAAAAGATACTTGCTGTTTGAGTCATAAAATATGCCTTCTTTCTAAATGATTTTTGATTACGGGAGTTAATCATTCAGATATGATGTGAGGGTATTCACTATGCTCTCAAAAGAATCCTCTATGGTTGAGCT
>JAFOCD010000072.1 GCA_017381475.1 Bacteroidaceae bacterium | reverse complement strand
TATTATCAAGGAATAAAAGACGGGACTTTCCTTGTGGGCCGTTTCATCACGGCGTTGTACGAATATCTTGTCACTTCATTGCAAGAAAAGCGGTTTACATTCGATGCGAAGAAGGCAAACGCCGCAATAGATTGGATTGAAACGCATTGTTTTCACACGGAAGGGCCTCTTGCACCAAATCCGTTGAAGCTGGAGCTGTGGCAGAAGGCTTTTGTGTCTGCAATCTTCGGAATCGTAGACGAGAGCGGTCACAGACAGTTTCGGGAAGTATTTCTCGTTGTGGCGAGAAAAAACGGCAAGTCCGCTCTGGCAACGGCGATTGCTAACTATGAGTTCCGTGTTGACGGCGGTTATGGAGCGAGAATCTATTGTGTCGCACCGAAGCTCGAACAGGCTGATATCATTTATAACAACCTTTGGCACATGATACAGCTTGACCCGGAATGGCAAAAGCTAAAAGAAGCAATTCAGTTAAGTAAAGATGAGCATAACCGCAAGACGGAAGATGACTCAATGCTGGCAAGGCATCGGCAATCGGACTTGTCCATTCCCGGCACGAACAGCACGGCCAAGAAGATAGCATTCTCGGCAAAGAAATCGGATGGTTTCAATCCGACCTTGACGATATGCGATGAGGTTGCCGCATGGGAAGGCGATCTCGGTCTTAAACAATACGAAGTAATGAAGAGCGGTATGGGAGCAAGGCCGGAAGGTATTATGCTTTCCTGTACCACTTCAGGATATGTAAACGATTCAATTTTTGACGAGCTGATGAAAAGGTCAACTCGTTTTCTTATGGGCGACTCAAAAGAGACCCGATTGTTGCCGTTCCTGTATTTGATTGATGATGTTGAGAAATGGAACGACATCAACGAACTACGCAAGAGCAATCCGAATCTGGGCGTGTCCGTTCCCGTTGACTATCTTCTTGAAGAGATAGCTATTGCGGAAGGGTCTTATTCAAAGCGATCCGAGTTTATTTGTAAATACGCTTGCATTAAGCAAAACTCGTCACTTGCATGGCTTCCGTCAAATGTTATCCAGAAGGCATCCGGCGAACCGTTACGGCTTGAGGACTTCCGCAACTGCTACTGTGTCGGCGGCATAGATCTGTCGCAGACAACGGACTTGACGAGCTGTTGTGTGGTTATCGAGCGAGACGGAGAGCTTTATGTGTTCAGCAAGTTCTTTTTGCCTTCCGAGAAGATAGACGAGGCCACGGCAAGAGATTCGCTTCCATATAACACCTATATTGCGAGAGGATTGCTTAAAGAATCCGGCGAGAACTTCATGGACTATAAAGATTGCTTTAATTGGTTCAGATCTCTCGTTGAGCAATATCAACTGTTCCCGCTCATGTGCGGATATGACCGCTACTCGGCACAATATCTTGTCCAAACGATGGAAGCCTATGGTTTCCACATGGATTCAGTTTATCAGGGTGACAACCTTTGGCCTGTGATACAGGAGACGGAAGGATTGATGCGTGACGGGAAGATACACATAGGCGACAACGATTTATTGAAAGTGCATCTGCTTGAAAGTGCCGTGAAGATGAACACGGAGCGAGGCAGAGGCAGATTGACGAAGATACATCCAACAGGGCATATTGACGGGACGGCCGCTTTGCTCGATGCGATGTGCGTAAGACAGAAATGGGCCGCCGAGTTCGGGGCAAGGCTCAAAAATCAGAGGTGAAACAATGGGGCTTTATACGGTTTATGTCCACACTTCGCCAAGTGGCAAACGATATGTTGG
>JAFOCD010000071.1 GCA_017381475.1 Bacteroidaceae bacterium | reverse complement strand
GCTCCGCTTCTTCCTCTTCTGCTTTGATGAGGTCAGCAATGATTTTCTCCACCACTTTCAGTTGCTCCTCCTCGCTCAATTGTGCCAAGCGTTGCAGCGAGTCCTGCAATTGCACCGTCGTGTATTCTACCACCAACTGGTCCAAGGTCTCCGAACGGCGTTGAATACGAGCATATTGACTATCTTCCACCGACAGAATCTGCGTTGCCTCCTTGTAGCAAGGACTGGCTTTCACATAATCGCGTTGTCCGTAATAAATATCTCCTGCCACAATCAACACGGCTGCTTTGTCCAAGCCGTTCTTGGTGCTTTTTTCTATCGCCATTTCATAGTACGACAGGGCTTGTGCGGTGTCTTTACGCTCCAAGAAGATATTGCCCAATGTACCATAAATCAAGTCCAGACGGTCTTTGTTTTTGTCCAGTTTTGCCATTTTTGTTAGCAACTTAATGGATTCATTGACATTATCTGCCAACTGTGCCAACTTCAGTCGGGCGTTGAAGTCCATTTCGCTTGTGGGTTGCAATTTCAGGACTTGTTGAAAGGCGTTACGAGCTTCTTTCTTAGCTTTTTGGCTTTCGTAGATCTGTCCCAATACATAGTAGAATCGTGGTCGCTCGCCTTTCTTTTTCTCATCGGGCAATGCTATCTTGATGAACGGAACGGCTTCTTTGTAGCGTTCGGTTTTCATCATAATATCCGCACTAACTGCGGCGTACAAGGACGCATTTTTCCGACCGATATTCTCTTGTTGCACCTTTGACAGCACTTCCTCTGCTTCATACAGCCATCCCATTTCGCCATATGCTCGTGCTGCCCACAATTGGCATATCGCCACCATTTCTTTGTCATGCGCATAGTGGCGAGCGATATAGTTAAAGGTGCTGACGCTACCCAAGAAATCGCCTTTGTGAAACTCCGCTTTGCCCAGCAGCAACCATGCATTACCCATTTGGTTGTTAAATTCTTCCTGTTCCAACCATGCTTTGTATTTAGGATTGCTGCGGCGTTTTTTATGGTTAATCTTCTTCGGGCGTTCTTTGATACTATGCAACTTGATACACTTGCGGCATTTCTCAATGGTGCGATTCATATGCGAAGCAGAAGCAGCTGCCGCCTTGTGATCTGATACAGGATACAAGGGCAGAATAGCAGAATAGTTGTCTTCGTGCGCCTCGCGGATGGATTCTTGTCCTTCTTCAAAAGCAATTCGTCCGTTGAAATGGATATTGTATTTGGTTTTCGTTTGGTGAAAACTACGAGAAACCCATGTGTTTTTTTGCGTAGAACACGACAATAGAGTGCCTGCTATAATTAATAATAGGATGATTCTTCCGCCTTTCATTACATTATATATATTATTTTGTTTCTAATCCTTTAATATGGCTAGGGGCTGCCACAAACTCCTTGAGGTAGAAGGGCTCATAGTATGCCACCTGCTTTATGTCCAACATCTGTGCGGTGAACTGTTCAGCCAATTGTCCCATATATTGGGCATCGGGCACAATGCCGTTGATGAAATAGGCATTGCCAGATGTGAGCACCTGTTTGCACTTATCAGCTCCATTGCCGAAGAAATACATGGGTTGCTGTGCTAAAGTGTCTGCAAAAGATTGCTCATCAATGATTTTTGCTTCTACTTCTCCCTTGCGTTGCAAATCGTTGAACTGATACATAGCTGTATATACTTCCATGCGGCGTGCATCAATCATAGGGCAGAGTACGGCATTCTTCTTCCATTCTAGGTTGGTTGATTGTATGGCACATGCGCATAGCACCTGCAATGTGTCAACAGGTATGAGTGGTATGTTCAACCCATAGCAAATACCTTTAGCGATACTCGCACCAATACGCAGTCCCGTATAACTACCAGGTCCCTGTGATAATGCCACAGCATCTAGTTGCCAGTCATTCCGTTTGGCTTCACTGAGTAGTTGCTCAATGAATACAGGCAATTCGCTAGCATGATTAGCGCCTTCTAAGTTGGCACGTGATGCCACAGACACACCATCAATACTGATGGATGTCGAGCAGCAGCTGGTGGAAGTTTCAATGTTGAGTATGACCATTTCTTTGAAAAAACACTATATTAACCTGCAAAGGTAGTGCTTTTTTTTGAGATATGCAAATAAAATCGACCGAACACGTTATTTTTTCATGTGTATTCCCCCGCTGGATAATCAGAATGTTGCGCCTGTGTTTTTCTCTTGGGCAGTCGCATCCACATGATGTTGGTCTTGTAGCCACAACCATGTAGTGTTGCTTTCTTTGTCAAGGTAACGCACTTTCGCTTTCACAATCTTGGTATCCGAGGGCACAGCTGTCGTATTGTTATAAATGCGCCATTCGCCGTCATCAAGGCAATAGAGAATTTCGCCTCCCTGCATGACTTTATTCATTTTGACTAGCACGTGACTATCGTCCAATTGCAACTGCGGATTGTCCACTTCTACGACTTTTATACCCGGCTGTTGAATGTGGAAATTGCGTCCTGAAGCAGATAGTTGAGGAACAAATACCTCATACACAAGATGGTTGTATTCGCTCAATGTGAGTGCGCTGCGGTTGTTCCATGCACGCTCCGCTAATCCGTAAATCTTAGGATAAATCTGCCACTCTACTTGGCTAAACGAGCGGATAACTTCGCCCCACAACTGCGCATTCATACCTATCACGTTGGGGTGAATCAGTGGTTCCCAATCAAACGAACGGTACTCGTCGGTATAGCCACCCCAATTGAGTCCTTTCTCTTCGTGGTGGTTGCAATAAGCGAAGTCGAAATACAAGCGGTTGGCATTCGCCAATACCACTGGATAACCTGCTTCTGCCATCTCCAACGGTTTGGTGTTGCTGTTGAGCCATGAGTAGCAAATAGCTTTGCTCTCGGGCTTGCAGAAGTGAGTAATCTCCTCCCAGCCCATTGGTTGCAGGTTGTAGCGATTTAATATCTCCAACACCGCATCAATAAATGCCTGATGCTCCTCGCGTGTCAATGCACCTTTTGGCACTTCATCGCCGCCGATATTCAGTATGCGCAATGGCTGTCCTGCCTCCTCGTGCATCTTCACCAACTCGGTCACGACATGGTCAATAAATTCCACTGCATAGGGCTTGGTT
>JAFOCD010000070.1 GCA_017381475.1 Bacteroidaceae bacterium | reverse complement strand
ATGATGTTTGAGCGCAGCGAGTTCTTGCCGCCCCAAGCATTGCGACAAGCAGCGAGTGGCGAGGTGCGCACCGACTGAAAGATGTCGCAAAGCGACTCTTGAGCAAAGGAAGCACCGAATGCCGTACACGACTGCCCCGTTTTTGGTACTTTTTTCTGAAAAAAGTACAGAGAGCAAGACTGCAGAATGAATATAAGAAAACTGAACAAGGTTTAAAATTGCGAATAAGCGAATTTCTTGATTAAGCGAGCTTAACACAAACTTGTTTGATGTTATACTGCGAGTGATAAAGAAATCAACAATGTTAATGTGGGTAAACTTGTTTACACACAAAACGAGAGAAAGCAATTTCAACAAAATTTAAACGGCAAGCAATTTAATACATCAATAAGATATATAACAAACTTAAAGTAAACCGGATTATCCACATCTTTTTGCGACTGAACCGAGATATTGCCGTTCAGGCATTTACCAAAGGCATAAAAAAAGCGAATGACTGCCAGTCATTCGCTTTTTACTATTATAGGATTGTAGTTTTAATTCTTGCGTGCCACAACATTCTTTACAAAGTCCATTACCACTGGTGATGGGTGAAGAACTGTACTTGAATACTGTGGCTCATAGATTACACCCATATACCAGTCACAAGCAGGGAACTCCACAATATCAACCAAACCGCTGTCGGGGTGAACACCTGTGCAAGCCAAGCCTGCGCCAACAAGAGCATCGCGATACTCTGTGTTCAACTCATAACGGTGATAGTGGCGCTCTACAATCTTCTCCTCTCCATAGATAGCGTATGCCTTGCTCTCCTTTGCAATGACAGTGTCGTAACCACCACGACGCATTATACCGAATGGGTTGCCAACGCTTTTCAAATCCTCCATAACATCAACAATGCGGTGAGTTGTAGCCTCGTTCATCTCGTAGCTGTTGGCATCGGCATAACCAAGGAGGTTACGTGCAACCTCAATAGCCATTACCTGCATACCAAGACCGATACCGAGTGTCAACAGGTTATTCTCGCGGCAGTACTTTGCAGCAATAACCTTGCCCTCGAAACCGCGTGGGCCAACACCCGGACAGATGATGTAGCCATCCATGCCCTTGAGTGCATTTGCAACATTCTCCTCGGTAATCTTCTCGCTGTTGATGAAGTGAGGTTTTATCTTGCAGTCGTTGTATGTACCGCACTGTGAAAGGCTCTCATGGATACTCTTGTATGCATCCTGAAGATCGTACTTGCCAACAAGACCGATATTGATGACTCTCTTTGCGTTGTTGCGACGCTCAACGAATGAACGCCAAGGTTTCATCTCGGGAGTCTCGCCAACCTCCTCGCCTGTGAGGCGAAGGATAGCTGCATCCAATCCCTGCTCCTGCATCTTGATGGGCACCTCGTAGATTGAAGGCACATCAAGGCTCTGTACAACGCAGTCGGGCATTACATTACAGAAGCTTGCAACCTTCTTGCAAAGACCGGTACTCAACTTGTGCTCTGCACGGAGAACCAAGCAGTCGGGCTGGATACCGAGGCTCTGCAACTGCTTCACTGAGTGCTGTGTAGGCTTTGTCTTGAGCTCACCTGCAGCAGAGAGATAAGGAACATATGTCAAGTGAACGCAAACTGCGCGACGGCCAAGCTCCCACTTCAACTGGCGGATAGCCTCAAGGAATGGCAAACCCTCGATGTCGCCTACAGTACCACCGATCTCGGTAATCACAAAGTCGAACTTCTCCTTTGTGCTGCCACGCTTCATCTTGCGCTTGATTTCGTCTGTGATATGAGGGATAACCTGTACGGTCTTGCCAAGGTACTCGCCACGACGCTCCTTCTCGATAACCTCGCTATAGATGCGGCCGGTTGTGAAGGTGTTCCAGCGTGTAGTCTTTATATCGGTAAAACGCTCATAGTGACCCAAATCGAGATCGGCCTCATGACCGTCGATAGTGATATAGCACTCACCATGCTCCTGTGGGTTCAATGTACCCGGAGACACGTTGATATACGGGTCGAATTTCTGGATTGTAACCTTGTATCCTCTCGCCTGAAGCAACTTTCCGATAGATGCCGAGATGATACCTTTACCGAGAGACGATGCAACACCGCCGGTGACGAAGATGAATTTTGTTTCAGCCATATTTTTAAAATTTTGTTTCAATTAAATAATGTCCAAAACAAACATCTTTGGACACGCAAAGTTAATGCAAAGTATAGTTACTTCAAAAAAAAGTCCCGTTTTTTTACAAACAACTGTAGAAATAAAATTCAAGCCAACAGGCAACAAATTTCATAGCCTTGTCAAAAATCGAGTTCTAGCACTATCGGTTGCTTGCTGCCACATTTTACAGAGTATGCAAGGCGATAACCTTTTTTTGTTATTGAACGGAACACCTCTACTGCATCGGGGTCGCTCGCCATCATTTCCTGAAATATATTCTTCATAAGTTCAGGACTATCTTCCATTACATATTTTATATCATCATAATCGTTTGCCGGAACCTCCTGTTCAATGTAAACGACCTTACCCCTACGCACACATCGCATGCTTTCATCCTCTGCAGCTAATGTTTTGTCAAGGAGCCTTACTATGTCATCGATAGACATTTCGTCACCGAAGGTGCTGTCATCTGCAGAAAGTTTTTCAAAAGCCAAAAACTCACGCATAGTAAAGTTGTGTACAACTCTCTTGCCGGTTCTGTTTCCTCGCACAATATATCGGAATGTAATTCCCAACGACTCCATCTGCTCAATCGTTTCGTAATCATCATAACTAAAGATTTCTCCTGTGGCAGCCTTCTTTTTCGCAAGGCTCATCAACTCACCCATAGTCTCCACATAGGTAACATCTTCATCCAATAATATATTAAATATGTAAACCGAACCGTCAACATTTATATCATAAGATAGAATACCCGCATCACGCATTTCGTCTTCATCCTGTGAGATGTACATCCTCATCATCTGCTCCAGAATTTCATT
>JAFOCD010000069.1 GCA_017381475.1 Bacteroidaceae bacterium | reverse complement strand
ACCGCTACAACTACCTTTACGATCGCGGTATGAACATAGATGATACTACGGGAAATATCACAATAACAAATAAATATACTACCAAACACCTAATACTACTTGCATATAAATTTGGTTGGTAAATTCATATAACAAAACAACAGACACGCATTTGCGTGTCTGTTGTTTTATTACCTGCCTTTCGCCTCTCGCCTATACCTCGCTGATCTTTCCTTTTTCAAATTGTAATTTACGTCCAGGGTATTGCTCTGGCCAATTAGGATTGTGTGTGGACATAATCACCGTCATGCCTGCTTGGCTGATGCTATAGAGCAGTTCCATGATTTCTTTTCCCGTTTCGGGGTCAAGGTTACCTGTTGGCTCGTCTGCCAGAATCAGACCAGGCGCATTCAGCAATGCACGCGCAATGACCACACGCTGTTGCTCTCCACCAGAGAGCTGATAAGGCATTTTGTATGCTTTTTCTGCCATACCTACCTGTTTCAGCACATCGTAGATATTGCTGCGCATGGCTTGTTTATCTTTCCAGCCTGTGGCTTTCAGCACAAAGAGTAAATTATCTTCTACATTGCGATCCACTAGGAGTTGAAAGTCCTGAAAGACTACCCCCACTTTACGGCGCAAATAGGGTATATCGCGGCGACGGAGTTTCAATAGATTGTAATCCAAAGCGGTGGCTGTAGTTCCTTTAACGGGCAATTCACCGTAGATTGTTTTCATGAAACTCGACTTGCCACTACCCACTCGCCCTAATAGATAGACCATTTCGCCAGATGAGATGGATAGATTGACATCTGTCAATACGATTTGCTCGTCTTGACATATTTCAACATGCTTATATACAATCAGTTCTTTCATTAATCCTGCCTTTAACCTCTCGCCTTTAACCTTTCACCTCTCGCCTCACTCTGCGTCCATTTGGTTAATCTTGTTCTCCAAATCAGTGAGTTGGCTCTTCAATGTGTCAATCTTCTTGCGCATATCATCCACCAGCTTATTGGCTTGCTTTGATTTACCTGTGAAGAAGAGGATGTTGTTTTCAGCTGTTTTGATTTCTTGTACCAGATTTTCGTACATCTTCACCAGTTTCTGGCGGTCAGTCATTTGATCTACTTTCTTGTTCCAACGCTCTTTAGCTTCGGCACGTTTTTGTGCGTATTGCTCGCGGAGTTCTTTGGTTGCCTCGCGTTTTGCCTCGAAGAAGGTGTCGCAAGCTGCGGTAAATTTCTTCCACAGGTCGTCTGAATACTTGCGCGCAACAGGACCCACTTTCTTCCATTGTTGTTGGAGTTCGATGAGCTTGTTGGTGGTCTCTGTCCATTCGATGCTGTCCTTCAATGCCTCTGCGGCTTCAATCAGTTCGCGTTTCTTCTTCAGGTTCTCGCTGAACTCATCGCGCATGCCTTTGTAGTAATTGGTTTTGGCTTTGAAGAATGCCTCGCACAAGTCGCGGTATTCGTTGTAGATGGCTTGGTTTTGTTTCTTTGGTGCAAAACCAATGGTGCGCCATTCTTGTTGGATAGCTTGCACTTTCTCGGTAGCGTCATCCCATTGTTTGTTGGATTTCAGTTTGTTGATATCCAATGCCTTGATTTGATCAATCAATGCTTGTTTCTTCTCCAGGTTCTCGTTCTCTTTGGCATGCAACTCATCGAAATATGCTTGGTGCTTCTTGTTGATCACGCTGCTGGCTTGTTTGAAGCGGTTCCACAAATCTTCGCGCAACTCACGAGCCACAGGACCAATCTCTGCCCACTCGTCGTGCAACTGTTGCAGTGCGCGATTGGCTTCTACAATGTTAGGATTCTCTTGCAATTTCTCGGCTGCTTCGCAGAGCAGGGTCTTCATCTCAAGATTCTTCTTGAAGTCCAGATCACGCAACTCGATATTGATTTTCACGAGGTCATAGAAGCGCTCTTGGTATTGTTGATAGTTTTTCCAAATCTCTTGTACTTTAGGGGCTGGCACTGCACCGATGGTTTTCCATTCAGCTTGCAGTTCGCGCATTTTCTTCAGGTTATCCATCACATCTGCGGTCTCAGCGTCTGCCATTTCTTTCATTTGTGCGAGGATATTCTCTTTGCGCAGGAGGTTTTGTGCTTGCTCTTCTTCGATTTGCTTTTGCAACTCAGCGCGACGTTGTTTGTATGTATTCAACAATTCGCGGAACTCTTGTTCTAACTCATCAATAGATGGCAACCAATTCTCCAGCACTTCACCTGCTGCTTGAGCAGCCTCCAAAGCGGCTTTCTTTTGT
>JAFOCD010000068.1 GCA_017381475.1 Bacteroidaceae bacterium | reverse complement strand
CCTGGAGTGCCACGCAGAAACCGTCGAGAGTGATATCCTCGCTCATCTGCGCGAGGAGACCCATACCCTCGGCATAGTAGACATCACAGTTTTTTAGCAGTGTATTCTTGTTGAGTGAAAGGAAGATACCCGGTGTGGGACGCTGGTATGAGCGCATTGCAATGACGCTACCGGGGACAAGGCGCGCATCGTTCCATGGCGCACGGATTACACGGGACTCTATCTCCTCGACATTTGATGTACCCACACCAATGTCGCTTGTGGTGTATATGATATGCTTTGTATCACCCTCGAATGCTATACCCCAACTTGGCACGAACTCCCAGTTGCTGCCATAGACCACAAGACGGCCGTTGTCGATTCTGTAGTTCACATATGGAGCAATGCGATATGTTATATAACCGTTCGCATTCTCAAGCACCTCGACCTGTGTAATCTGTGGTGCGCGTGTGTCAACTGCTATGTTTTCAAGGGCGCAGTTCTCGCAGCCGATTATCGCAACGGGAAGCATGCGACCGTTCATCTGGAACACAGCCTTACCCTCACCTTCACCACAGAGAGTGATGTTCTTACACTCCTCGAGAGCCACTGCAACACGTTTGGGATTGTCCTGGTCGTGGTTGCTGATGTAGTACTCGCGCACATTGGCACTGTCGGGATAGAAATCGTAGTCACCGGCTGCAAAAACGAGTTTTGCAGGCTTGCCGCCACGCTCGGCCTTGATTGTCTCAATAGCCTTTGCAATCTCCTCGGTCATGTCGTCACCTGTATTCGGTACGATTCCAAAATCGGCAGCCTTATACACTTTAGCTGACTTGACTGTACATTTTGACGAACAGTTCTTGGTTGTGTTACAACCTGCAAGCAGCACCAAAGCCGATACTGCCAAAAATAGGAATGTTTTTTTCATTGATATGGTTATTACTTATGAATGCATACCCACACACGCGGATAGTCTGTCGCGAAGATATAATATTTTAACCTAAATATGACAGATTTTGACGAAAAACTGCCAAACTGGGGCTGTTGTTTAACCTTGGCACGCTTTTTGTACAGAGAATAAGTGAAATAAGGAGAATTTAATCCCTTTTACATACGGACATATTAACAAAATATCATTATCTTTGCCGTTAATCGTGGCAAATAAAGAAAAATAAAAAATACATATATGGGTTTTAACGAATTTCTAAGTAAACTTTTTGGAAACAAGGCTAAACGCGACATGCGTGACATACAGCCTTGGGTTGAGAAAATCAAGGCTGTATATCCAACGATTTCAGGTTTGAGCAATGACGAGTTGCGTGCCGCATCGGCTGCACTGAAGGCAAAAATACAGGGTTCCGCTGATGAAGAACGCGCCAAGATTGCCGAATTGAAGGCTATCATTGAGGAGACCGACATCGAGAAGCGCGAACCAATATTCGCACAGATAGACAAGTTGGAGAAAGAGGTGCTCGAGAAGCTTGACAAGGCTCTTGACGAGGCTCTGCCCGAGGCATTCGCCATTGTAAAGGACAGCGCACGCCGTTTCGCCGAGAATGAGGAGGTAGAGGTTACTGCCAATGACTTTGACCGCGCGATTGCAGCGAAATTTGATTTTGTGACCATTGAGGGCGACAAGGCAATATACAGCAACCACTGGCAGGCAGGAGGTAACGACACTGTATGGAACATGATTCACTACGATGTACAGTTGTTCGGTGGCGTTGTCCTTCATAAGGGTAAGATTGCCGAGATGGCCACCGGTGAGGGTAAGACACTTGTTGCGACACTTCCAGTGTTCCTCAACGCACTCACCGGCAACGGTGTTCACGTGGTAACAGTGAACGACTACCTTGCAAAGCGTGACTCGGAGTGGATGGGACCTCTCTACATGTTCCACGGTTTGAGCGTGGACTGCATTGACAAGCACCGCCCCAACTCGGACGAGCGTCGCAAGGCATACCTCGCAGACATCACTTTCGGTACAAACAACGAATTCGGCTTCGACTACTTGCGCGACAACATGGCAACACAGCCAAGCGACCTTGTACAGCGCATGCACAACTACGCCATTGTCGATGAGGTCGACTCGGTACTTATTGACGATGCCCGTACTCCACTCATCATCTCAGGTCCTGTTCCACGCAACACCGACCAGATGTTCGAGGAGTACCGCCCATTGGTTGAACGCCTTGTCGAGGCGCAGAAGAAGCTCGCCACACAGTTACTTGCAGAGGCAAGAACAAAGATATACTCGGACAACAAGGAGGAGGTTAACGCAGGTTTCCTCTCACTGTTCCGCAGCCACAAGGCTCTACCAAAGAACAAGGCACTCATCAAGTTGCTCAGCGAGCCAGGCGTAAAGACCGGTTTGTTGAAGACCGAGGAGATATACATGGAGCAGAACAACAAGCGCATGCCCGAAGCTGTAGAACCACTTTTCTTTGTAATTGACGAGAAACACAACTCGGCAGACTTGACAGACAAGGGTATTGAGTTGCTCACCGGAAATTTGACCGACCATAACTTCTTTGTATTGCCTGATATTGCCACAGAACTTTCACAGCTTGAAAACGACGAGGCACTGACAAAAGAGGAGAAGATTGCGAAGAAAGAGGAGTTGCTAACCAATTACTCTATCAAATCGGAGCGCATCCATACAATCAACCAGTTGCTAAAGGCATATACAATGTTCGACCGCGACGTTGAATATGTGGTATCAGAGGACGGACAGGTAAAGATCGTCGACGAGCAGACTGGCCGTATCATGGAGGGTCGCCGCTATTCAGACGGATTGCACCAGGCAATTGAGGCCAAGGAGCGCGTAAAGGTTGAGGCTGCTACACAGACTTTCGCGACCATCACATTGCAGAACTACTTCCGCATGTACCACAAGTTGTCCGGTATGACCGGTACAGCCGAGACCGAGGCAGGCGAATTTTGGGATATCTACAAACTTGATGTTGTGGTTATTCCTACAAACCGCCCTATTGCCCGCAAGGACATGAATGACCGCATCTACAAGACAAAGCGTGAGAAATACAATGCCGTAATTGACGAGGTTGAAAAACTCGTAAAGGCAGGCCGCCCTGTACTTGTAGGTACAACATCGGTTGAAATCTCTGAGTTGTTGAGCCGCTTGCTCACAATCCGCAAGATATCACACAATGTACTCAACGCCAAGTTGCACCAGAAGGAGGCTGACATTGTAGCAAAGGCTGGTCTCTCGGGTACAGTTACAATCGCCACCAACATGGCCGGTCGTGGTACCGATATCAAGTTGAGCGATGAGGTAAAGGCCGCAGGCGGTCTTGCCATTATCGGTACAGAGCGCCATGAGTCGCGCCGCGTAGACCGCCAGTTGCGTGGTCGTGCCGGACGACAGGGTGACCCGGGTTCATCTGTATTCTTTGTATCACTTGAGGATAACCTCATGCGTCTGTTCGGTTCTGAGCGCATTGCAAGAACCCTTGACCGCCTTGGCTTCAAGGAGGGCGACATGATTGAGCACTCAATGATTTCAAAATCAATCGAGCGTGCACAGAAGAAGGTAGAGGAGAACAACTTCGGTATCCGTAAACGCTTGCTCGAGTATGACGACGTGATGAACAAGCAACGTAATGTAGTCTACACAAAACGCCGTCACGCACTCATCGGCGAGCGCATTGGCATGGATATCGTGAATATGGTATGGGACCGTTGCTGCTACATTGCCGAGAACTATACATTTGAGGATGCAAAGTTGGAAACATTGCGCATGCTTTCGGTAGAGTTGCCATACGACAACGAGGAGCAGTATTACAAGATTGAGCCCGAGGTAAAGGCTGAGGCTATCTTCGAGGCTGCAATGGCAAGTTTCAAGCAGCGCACTGAGCGCATGGCGGAAATTGCCCTGCCATTCATCAACTTCGTATACAAGGAGCATCCCGAAATGCACGAGAAGAACATCTATGTTCCAGTGACAGACGGCCGCCATGTATATCAGATTCCTGTAAATGTAAAGGCTGCATACGAATCACAAGGCAAGGAGGTTATCAAGTGTTTCGAAAAATCAATCCTGCTCCACACCATTGACAATGCATGGAAGGAGAACCTGCGCGACCTCGATGACCTGAAGCATTCGGTTCAGAACGCAAGTTACGAGCAGAAAGACCCGCTGTTGATTTTCAAGCTTGAGTCGGTAACACTGTTCGACAAGATGGTTGGCAAGATCAACGACCAGACAGTTTCAATACTCATGCGCGGACAGATTCCGGTACAGGAGAAAGAGCAGACCAATGTAAAGGTTGCTCCAGACCCAAGCCGTAACAAGCCACAGCAGAAGTACAACGAAACAAAGGTTGACCTCAACGACCGCAACCAGCAGGCTGCAGCACAGCGTGACACACGCGAAAACGTGAAGCGTGAGCCAATGCGCGTAGAAAAGACTGTTGGACGCAACGACCCCTGTCCTTGCGGTAGCGGAAAGAAGTTCAAGAACTGCCACGGCAAAAACATCTAATAAAACATAAAGACATGTCATTAAGCAGAGAAACACAAGAGATGCTGCAGGCAGCCATCAAGAAGATGGCAAGCAACTACATCACTGCAGAAGAGAGCGCTGTTACTGATTTTCACATTAAGGTTAACAGAGAGAACGGAGAACTCACCATCCTTGATGATGATGACAAAATCCTCGCGCGCGTACATATTAAAGAATGGGAGGACGAGCACGATGATGCTGTTATTGAGAAGGAGTTGCAATGCGAACTCACTAAGATGCAGCAACAGGGAATGTTCGAGAGCCTGAACATTGCAAAGCCCTACTCATTTGTACTCACAGACGAGGACGACCAGTCAATCGTAGACCTGCTTATCATTGACGATGACACACTCATGCTCAACGCCGACCTTCTTGAAGGTTTCGACGAAGAGATGAATTCTTTCTTGAAAAAATTATTGGAGGAATAATTTTTTCAAGAAAGAATCGACAAGCCAAGCAGCAATTGGTCGCACGCAGCATGGACGAAGTTCATGCCGTGTGGGTTGCGATGAGCGAGGTTTGTCAATTTAAAACAAAAAGTTACTTGAAGAATAACTCATTTAGGAAAGTATCGACAAGCCGAGCAGCAATTGGTCGCACGGAACGTGCGGGTTGCGAAAAGCGAGACTTGTCAATGCTAAAAACAAAATTATTGGAGGAATAATTTTTTCAAGAAAGAATCGACAAGCCAAACAGCAATTGGTCGCACGGAACGTGCGGGTTGCGAGGAGCGAGGTTTGTCAATGCAACATAAAAAAGTATCGACAAACCGAGCAGCACTCGCTTTTGCAACCGCAAAGGCGAGTGCTGTTTTATACACATATCTCCATCCGTATTTACTATATTAAAACGAACACTCCCCCTCCCGATCTACCACCAAAATGTAACATTTGAAAAAACACGTAAAAATATTTGGTTTATTTTATAAACTTGTTTATATTTGCAATACAAAAAGATCAAGAAGCAAGCAAAAACAGTTCATAACGAGTGATAAAAACATGTGTTACAATAATTTAAGATATTTTTAATATGGAAACAAACAACATGACACCCGAAAAAAGCCTGCAAATCATCAGCGAGGCCATTGCCCAAAGCAGAAGAGATTTCGAGAAAAACGCAGGAACACCACTTATCACATGGGGTTGGATAGTACTTGTATTTTCAGTTCTGATATGGTTCATGCTAAGGGAAACAAACGACGCTAAATGGAATTTCCTATGGTTCGGTATCCCCATTGTAGGATGGCCACTTACACGAACCCTGATTAAAGGCAAACAGGAAAATACAGCAACAAGCTTCATAAGCAAAACCGTAGGCCACATTTGGATAATATATGGCATATTTGCAACAACACTTGCCACAGCTTTCGCATTCATTGCGCCAGGTTACTGCAGCTTTATAACAGCTGTTCTGCTTGGATATGCAGCGACAATGACAGGAGTAATATTAAAGAACAACTACATTACTA
The DNA here is from genome assembly GCA_017381475.1 of Bacteroidaceae bacterium. Taxonomy (GTDB): domain Bacteria; phylum Bacteroidota; class Bacteroidia; order Bacteroidales; family Bacteroidaceae; genus HGM04593. The sequence continues at coordinate 25,906 of JAFOCD010000068.1, read as the reverse complement.
TTGGCGGAATAATAACAGGCATTGGGTGCACAATCGCACTTTTCCATATTGAAAAATGGGATGCAGCACTACTGTTTGCCATTGCGGCAACGCTAAATCTTATCATTCCCGGGTATGTAATGAACAAAAAAGCGAAATAAAGCTATGTTCAAGAAACTGGACCCACTACTCCACTCAGAACTGCGATTAGCAGTCATGTCAGTACTGGTCAATTGCGAAGAGGCAGACTTTGTATATCTGCGCGAATTAACAGGGGCTACTGCAGGAAACTTGAGCGTACAGATAGAGAAACTCTCCGCTGCCGGTTATATTTCTGTTGAAAAGTCCTTCAAGGGTAAAAAGCCGCACACAAAATGCAGGATAACAACTACCGGATTCAAAGCTTTCGAAGAGTATATTGAAGCACTAAAAACATACTTTAACAGATAAAAAGAGTACAACCCGAATTGACGCATGCCTGCCAAAGACCATTTTGGCGGGCATGCTTTTCATTATCGCGACTCCATTTTTAAAACAAACGACATAAAAGTTAAATATTGAAAAATTTCCGCAATTTACTAGAAAACTTTTTGCTACAACAAAGTTTTCGCAGTATCTTTGCGTGGTGAAATAATTTGGGAGAAATAGTGAAAGAAAAGAACTGCAAAAAAGAGATCCACGACCTTGTTGTTGAAACAGCTCAACAGCTATTTATCGAGCATGGTATCAAGGATGTAAAGATGGACGACATAGCCACCAAACTTTCAATATCAAAACGCACGATATACGAACTGTTCAATGACAAAGAGCAACTACTGCGCGAAGTGCTGAACCTACAGAACGAGAAGATGCGAGAGAACGGCAAGGAAATCATACGCAACTCCAAGCATATTCTTGAAATTATCCTGAAACTCTACAACCTGCATTTCGAATTGCTGAAGAAGGTGAACAGCAAGTTCTTTTCCGAACTGAACAAATACCCCGAAATATGCAAGGAGAAACAGAGCAAAGAGAAACGTAATGCAAAGAAGTTCAACGCATGGATGGAAATGGGACGACAACAAGGACTGTTCCGCGAAGATGCCGACTTTGACATCCTCATATTTATCCTCAAACGAGACCTTGCTACAATCCTTGAAGTAAAGATGCAGACAGGACACACAGACCTGAACAAATACACCCCCGACGAACTGGGACGCAAACTGATACTTTTTTACCTTAGAGGTATTTCAACTCCTAAAGGCCAAGAGATTATAGAGGAATATTTGAAAAGAAACGAAACAATAATATAAGAGTATGAAAATCAAGATGAGATTTATGACAGTTGCAGCATTGCTGACAGCCTTTGCGCTCACAGCAAACGCACAACAGGAGATTCCCACAATGGAAATCACGCTCGACAAAGCCATTGAACTGGCTTTGAGTGACAATCCGACAATGAAAGTTGCAGAAAAGGAGATTGAGTTAAAACAGGTATCAAAGACCGAGGCTTGGCAGAACCTGTTACCATCTGTAACACTCGACGGTGCAATACAGTACAACATCCAGGTTGCATCAATGAAGATGGACATGAGTGGCCAGACAATGGAGATCAAGATGGGTAAGGACAACTCTAATACCTGGAATGCGGCATTGCAGGTAGCAATACCACTCTATGCTCCTGCCGTTTACAAGGCAATGAGCCTTAGCGAAAGCGACCTGCAACTCGCTGTTGAGAAGAGCCGTGGTTCAAAGATCGACCTCATCAACCAGGTTACAAAGGCATATTACCAGCTGCTGCTTGCTCAGGACTCATACGAAGTATTGCAGGAGAACTTCAAGCTCGCCCAAAAGAACTACGACATTGTAAATGCCATGTATGAGCAGGGACGCGTGAGCGAGTATGACAAGATCAACGCCGAGGTGCAGATGAACAATGCATGGCCTTCAGTTGTAAGTGGCAAGAACGGCGTCGAGCTTGCACAATTGCAGTTGAAAGTGCTCATGGGCATTACAGCCGATGTAAAGTTTATTATCAAGGACAACCTCAAGAACTATGAGAATGAGATGGCAAAGGCTGCAACTACAGAGATTGACCTTAGCAACAACTCTTCGTTGAAGCAGATTGACCTTCAGGGCGAGTTGCTACACAAACAGCGCAAGATGCAGCAGACATCATTCCAGCCAACACTTGCACTCGTGGGAAGTTACCAATACCAGTCTATCTCAAACACTAATTGGAATATCGCAAAATACAATTGGAGCGATGCGGCGTCCGTTACTCTGTCACTAAGCATTCCACTCTACAAGGCAAGCAACTTCACAAGCCTGAAGACCAACAAGATTCAGCAGTACCAGCTTGCGGAGACAAGAATAAACACAGAGCGCATGCTGAGCATGCAGGCACAGAGCTACATCGACAACATGACTGCAAGCGCCGAGCAGCTCGAGAGCAACAAGGCTGCCGTGAATCTCGCACAGAAAGGTGTCGAAATCAGCCAGAAGCGCTACGATGTGGGTAAAAGCACAATCCTTGAACTGACGAATTCACAGGTTTCGCTCACAAATACACGTTTGTCATATAACAACACAATATATGATTATCTGGTAGCAAAAACCGATTTGGAGAAGGTTCTTGGTACAAGCCAATACCAGAACATTACAGATGATAAGAATAAATAAAAACCAATATACCTATGAAAAAGAATTTGAAATTCATTGCAATAGCAGCGGTATCGTTGCTATGCGCTTGCGGCAAGGAAGAGCAAAAGGCCGTAGAGACAATTGACAAGCCGTTAGTAAAGGTGGCAAAGGTTACAACAGAATCTGTTGCACAACTCGAGGAATATCCTACAACAGTAGAAGCAAAGGTAAAGAACAGCATTATACCAAACTCACCATTGCGCATTGAAAAGATTTTTGTTGAGATTGGTGATGTTGTCATAAAAGACCAGGAACTAGTCCAGCTTGACGCTAAGGATCTTGACAAATTAGAGCTCCAGTACCAGTTCCAGCAAAAGGACTTCGAGCGCATTGAAGAGCTATACAAAGTCGGTGGCATAGCAAAAGCCGATTATGAGAATGCAAAGACACAGCTTGATATTAGCTACAAGACACTTGAAAGCCGCAACGAAAACACCGTGCTTAAAAGCCCAATTGATGGAATTATCTCAGCACGCAACTATGACATCGGCGACATGTACAATGGACAGCCAATTCTTGTAGTTGAGCAGATTTCACCGGTAAAGATGAAAGTAAACATCAGTGAATCATACTATGCAAAGACCAACAAGAATCTTGATGTCAAGCTTACATTCGATGCATACGGAGACACTCTCTTTAATGGCAAGATAGACATTATCTATCCAACAATCAATGCAGCAACACACACATTCCCTGTAGAGATTGTAATGAACAACTCAGACCTTAAGATTCGTCCGGGAATGTATGGAAAAGCTATTATCAATTTTGGTTCTGCCGACCATGTTGTAGTGCCAGACATGGCAGTTAAGAAGCAGGCCGGAAGCGGCGATTACTTTGTCTACACATACAAAGACGGAATCGTAAAGCACAACAAGGTTGAACTCGGCCAACGCATGGGCGACCGCTACGAATTGATCTCAGGAGTTGAGCCAGGAGCATCAGTTGTTGTTGTTGGAGTTGAGAAACTCGTGGACGGAATGGAAGTTGAAGTAATAGAATAAAGAACAAAATAAAATATAACAATATGAGTGTATACGAAAGTGCTGTAAAAAGGCCGATTATGACCGCACTATGCTTTATCGCGGTTGTAATTTTTGGTATCTTCTCTTTTACGAAGCTGCCAATTGACCTTCTGCCGGACATTGAGACCAACACCTTGATGATTATCACAAGTTACTCTGGTGCCAGTGCCGAAGACATTGAGACTAATGTGACACGCCCACTCGAGAACACCCTGAACTCGGTTGAGCACCTCAAGCACATTTCATCAAAGTCCCGTGAGAACATATCACTTATAACTCTTGAGTTTGAATACGGATATGACATCGATGATTTGACAAATGATGTCCGAGACAAACTGAACATGGTCACATCAGCGCTACCCGATGATGTGAACAACCCTATCATCTTCAAGTTCTCGGCCGACATGATTCCTATCATGATGTTGTCGGTAAAAGCCGAAGAGAGCATGCCGGCACTGTACAAGATACTTGATGACAACCTTGTAAACCCTCTTGCGCGTATTGACGGTGTGGGTTCTGTATCAATATCAGGTGCTCCAAAACGCGAGATCAATGTCTATATGGACCCCAACAAGATGAACGAGTACAACATCACCATAGAGACTGTAAGCGCAAGAATCGGTGCTGAGAACAGAAATATCCCTGGAGGTAGCTTCGATGTAGGAAACAACACATACCCCCTGCGTGTCAAAGGAGAGTTCATCACACCTGCCGAGATGGAAAATATCATTGTCGGAACAGACGGTCGTGGTGCATCTGTGTACTTGAAGGACATTGCAGAGGTTGTTGACGGCACAGAGGAGCGCGCCCAGAAGGCATATACCGACGGCCAGCAAGGTGCAATGGTCATCATACAGAAGCAGAGCGGCGGTAACTCTGTGAACATCGCCAAAGCTGTTAGAGAAATGTTACCCGAACTCCAGAAACGTATGCCATCAGACATTGAAATAGGCATTATCCAGGACACATCGGAAAACATCAACATGACCATCAAGGCATTGGGTGAGACTATTGCATACGCATTGATCTTTGTGATGCTTGTAGTATTCATTTTCCTTGGACGCTGGAGAGCTACCGTCATCATCGGTATAACCATTCCATTCTCACTCATCGCATCGTTGATATACCTTTTTGTATCCGACGGTTCGCTGAACATCATTTCATTGTCTTGTTTGAGTATCGCCATCGGTAACGTTGTGGACGATGCCATTGTGGTACTTGAGAACATCACTACTCACATTGAGCGAGGCTCAAGTCCAAAGAGTGCCGCCGTACATGGTACAAATGAGGTAGCCGTATCGGTTATCGCATCAACCCTGACAATGCTTGCCGTATTCTTCCCATTGACCATGATTTCAGGTATGGCAGGTGTGTTGTTCAAGCAGTTGGGTTGGATGATGTGTATCATCATGATTGTATCAACAATTGCCGCATTGACACTGATTCCAATGATGTGTTCAAAGATGCTCAAGCTACAGAAGAAGCAGAGCAAGATATTCAAGGTATTGTACACACCAATCGGCAAGGGTCTCGACAAACTTGACAACTGGTACGCAAAACGCATCAATTGGGCAGTACGTCACCGTTGGACAGTACTCATCATCTGCTTCGGACTGTTCTTCGCAAGTTTGCTCACATTCCCAAGCATAAAGAGCGAATTCTTCCCCACACAGGATAGTGGTAATGTAAGTGCCACTCTGGAGCTCCGCATCGGTACACGAGTTGAAGCAGCCGAGGAAGTAGCCACAGACCTGACAAACAAATGGAAGGAGCGTTATGGCAAAGACATGAAGGTTTGTAACTTCAGAGTCGGACAGGCCGATGATGAGAATGCGTATGCAGCAATCAGCGACAACGGCTCACACATCATAAGCTTCAACATGAGATTTGTTCCAGTTACCGAGCGCTCAACAAGTTTGAGCGTAATCTGTGACCAGATGCGTGCTGATGTAAGAATGTATAGCAAACATGAAATCGTCCGCAGTAACATATCACAAGGCGGCGGAGGCGGCGGCATGGGCGGCGAAAGCAAGGCTTCGTTCGAAATCTACGGTGAAGACTTTGAGAAGGCCGACGCACTTGCACAGGAGCTCAAGAGTAGAATTGAGAAGAACACCAATATCATTTCACAGGTAAGAATCAGCCGTAGTGCATACCAGCCAGAAATTGAGGTTAAGTTCGACCGTGAGAAATTGGCAATGAATGGACTGAACCTCAGCACTGCTGCAACTATGCTGCGTAACTGTTTCAACGGTGCTATGGCAACATATTTCCGTGAGGACGGTGACGAGTACAAGGTTAAGGTACGTTATGCCCCCGAGTTCCGCAACGACATTTCTACAATCAAAAAGATTGTATTGACAACACCAACCGGTGCAAAAATCCGCATCGAGGATGTTGCCAAAGTAGTTGAAAGCGAGACCCCACCGACAATCGAACGTAAAGACCGCTCACGTATCGTCACTGTTGACGCTGTAATGGCAGCTGGTGCCGCCTTGAGTGATGGTGTGAATTTTGCCATGAGCGAGATTGACCAGATGGATATTCCTTCAGAATTCCACATTCAGGTTGCAGGTTCATACGAAGACCAACAAGAGTCGAACGCAGATATGGGAGTGCTTGCAATACTCATCATCATTCTCGTGTTCATTGTAATGGCAGCTCAGTTCGAGTCACTCACCTATCCGTTCATCATAATGTTCTCGGTTCCATTCGCCATGAGCGGTGTACTCCTTGCGATGTACATCACCGGAACAACAATGAACATCATGTCAATACTTGGTGCCATCATGCTTATCGGTATTGTAGTTAAGAACGGTATTGTGCTCATTGACTACACTATGCTGTTGCGTGGCCGTGGCCTTGGCATTATCCCGGCTACCGTGCGTGCAGCCCGTAGCCGTCTGCGCCCAATCCTCATGACAACACTTACAACCATCCTTGGTATGGTTCCGTTGGCAGTGAGTCAAGGTGTAGGTGCCGAGATGTGGCGCCCATTGGGTATTGCGGTAATCGGTGGTCTTGTTGTATCAACAATCATGACATTGTTATACACACCGGTAATGTACTGCGTATTCGGCAAGAACGGCATCAAGCGTCGTCGCAAGAAGCTGAGAAAGCAGCGCGAACTCGATAAATACTGGAAAGAGCACAAGGAAGAAGAGATGCTCATCCACTCTAAGAAATAAAATAGAAATCAAAATCCCGGTCGACAGCAGTCGACCGGGAATAAAAAAAGAATAATATATGAAAGGTGTATTTATAGCATTTGACCAAGCACACAAGGATGCAGTAATCAACACGCTCAACCGCCTGAACTGTCGTGGTTTCTCGTTTATTGAGCAGATGCAGGGCCGTGGCAGCAAGACAGGTGAGCCACATTACGGCACACACGCTTAGGCATCAATGAACTCAGGCATCATCACAATGGTCGATGACAACATTGTTGACAAATTGCTGTCAGCCCTCAAGGAGATTGACAAGAGCGCTGAAATGCTAGGTCTGAGAGCCTTTGTCTGGAACATAGAACAATACTATTGATTTTCCCGGCAGATAACATAATAAAACCGCGGAGTCCTAGGAGTCCGCGGTTTTATTATATACATTCAACAGCTTATTTACTCGAACAGCCTCAAAGAATTGTCATTGGGACGTCGCACACGCAATATACGCGCCATTTCGGTTGCCAGCACATTCGCCGGTGTAAGTTTATCAACAACACTCTGCTGAACTCCAGCACCATATATGATTACCGGGAACATGACAGGCGAACGGTAAACCTGACGCGACACCAACAGTTCATCCTCGACCAGTCTCCAACCCGGCATAAGACGCAGCCACAGGTCGCCCGAGCCCACAGGGTTGTAACCATTCTTCGCCAACTGAAGTTCAGGGCTCAGCATACCACCAAGTCGATAGATTGTAAACACATCCTCAACTCCATCAAGTGATTTAAGGAATTCCACAGCCTGTGACACCACAGTCATCTTGTCAAGATTCATTCTCTCTATCAGTTTATTGTCGAGAAACAGCTGCGTGCCATACACACCCTCAATATAATCACCCTTGCCAAACTTTGCACTCAGATAGACATTCAGCAGTGCCTGTATGCGCTCTGAATAGAGCGTACCCGACGGGAAACGGTACTTGCTATCCTCGTCACCATTCTCCATCACATAACCGGTAGAGGCCAGCGACACAACCACATTCTCAAGACCATAGCGTTTGTCAACTTCATCGAGCAACTGGGCAATGTTCCTATCAAGACGAGCATATATATCCTGCACCTCAATTGGACGATGCGACATTGGCGCACCATCGTAATTCCCGGCATAATATGTCAAAGCAAGACAATCCACAATATCATCCTTGCCAATTTCAGTGTTATTGAGTGCCGCGATGGCCATCTCATTCACCTCATCATTCATGCAGGCTGTAGTCTTGTATGTAATGACGTTCTTCTTGCCGTCAAAAGAGTAGGAAAATGCAGCCGGAGCCTTCTCGCCAAAATTATTGTATTTTTTTGTACTGAACAGAGGTTCCCACTTACGCGGTTTTCCCTGCACCGTCTTGTTCATATCAGCAGCCCAAGAGGGATAAAGTCCATAATATGACGAACTGCTCCAATACCCAGCCATGTTATTTTTCCACAGGACAATATCAGCCGCATGTCCACCGGCAAGCACGGCTACATCGCCGTCAGGAGCGATTGAACAGACAATGGCATTACCTCTTGTAGAGCGCTTTATCTCATCGGTTATCGTAAGCGCCTTGAGCGAAGCTGGAGAGAAAGCCTCGTTGGAATATACCCCCTTACAGTTTTTGTCCTCGACACAATTCACCACACGCAGTGACTTGCGGTCGAGCCAACGCTCTGCGACAATTCCATTCACATAAGGGTTTGTACCCGTCGACAAAGTCGCGACAGCCGTAGCCCTGTCAATATTGTCAAAGGCATAATAGACATTCTCGTACACCTTGCCGCCCGACACCAGACGCTTGAAGCCACCGTCGCAATACAAATTCTCGAACTCATAAAGGTAATCGGTACGCAACTGGTCAACGACAATGTTCAGATAAAGTTTAGGAGCAACAGTGCTACGCTGGGCACAAAGCGACGACACGCCACACAGCAAGGCTATTATACAATATTTAATTCGCATATCTTATCCTTATAAAGATGGAACAACGCACGCGCCAGCAATGCCATGGCGCAGAAATAAATAGGTGTTGGATACACCTGGAAACCGAACATCGCTGTGAGCAAGAATAACGCCACGAAAGCAACCTGGACCCACGCAATTTTCATAGACTTGTGTTTCCTGATGCGGGAAACCATCATTGGCATCAGCACCAACGCCAAAGGATTGAGCAGTAGCACAAGCCAATTACAATCTACCGCCGGATGTTGCGAAAAGAGAGCCATGAAAAGCAACAGCAAACCGGGTAATCCCTGAAGCGACATCAGCACGAGATCAACACCCCAATAGGTCTTTCTTTTACGCAGTTCGCACAGCATTGTAATGAATGTTCCCAACAACAGCAGCAACGAAACATTGAATGGAGTAAAGTTATTGCTTTCAGCAGTCTTTTCCTTCTCCTTGAGCAGTATATTCGTTTGAGAAACAAGTTTCCTCTCAGTACCATCGGGCGCAACAATGTATGCACCGGCAAGATCATTCATGAAGTTCTCGGGAAGGAACTGCATAGCCTCGCGCGAAGGCTCCTCATCCACATCGGCACCCAACAATAGATTCATACCGAACACATACCATGGAGAGGTTTCAATAGGTATATTCATAGCATCCCTATAAGTTGTCAACTTTGCAGGACTACCCTTGTAAACAACAGCACCGCTACCACTCAACGCTTCAAGTATTTTATCTCGTGCCTTGGTAGTACAATTATTGTCAATATACCTGTAACGATAAACTCTATTCTCGGGCTTCACATTTTCCAGAAGAAGCCCATATAGCGCCTCAGCCTCCTCCTCGGTCAAGTTCAGTACCTGTTCTACAATCCCCGAACCACGCAATTCATATTCAGGCACAAAATCTCTGTAATAGACATGACCAACCATATAATCAGTCTCGCCAATCACAAAACGCCATGTAAAATTTGGAGTATCGAAGTCAAAAAGACCATAGTTAAAAACCTCATCCCTACCGGTTGAGACATCGCGGCAACGCAATGCCGTATGACCATAGAGCGCATAGACCTCATCGCCGGGCGAACAGGTCAGTACACTTATCTGCATCTCCGCACGCGCACCGCTTACCAATGAAAGGCAGAGAAAACAGAACAGAAGAAACCGCCTAATTATATTCATAAAAGATAAAATACTTTAATATTATGCAAAGATAGGTACAAACGAGCGAGAAATACGAAGCTTGCTTCGGTATTTTTCAAAGCGAGTGCAGAAAATCTTGGAGGTATAGTTCAAAATAATAAAGAAAAAGGGAATTGATGAACTCTCCATGAGAAGGCCACAGCTTAACAACAAATGTTATAATTTCACAAAAAACTACCCATTTGGCGACCAAATGCAATATATGATTACCATTTTATTTAAAAATATGAATATTTTTCGCTACCTTTGCAAACAATTTAACAGAAGCGGTTTTGAATCTCATTATAGACATAGGAAACAACAGTGCCAAGTACTTTCTTTTCAATGGGGAGCAATTGATTCTCCATGCACGAAAAGAGAACACATCATTCGGCATCATTGGCGAATGGAGCAGCCTGTACGAGATTGACAAGGTTATCATATCGTCAGTGATAACCGAACAGCCTGCATTGACAGATGAACTGTCCAAACTGGAGTGCCCCGTCGTGAGATTCAACAACACCTTGAAGTTGCCACTTGACATAAAATACAGGACACCGCACACCCTTGGCAGCGACAGGCTTGCCGCAGCAGTCGGGGCATGGAGCGAGGCAGCTGGACGCAACATCATTATAATTGATGCCGGCAGTGCAATTACCGTAGATTTCATCGACAGGAACGGCAATTACCTTGGAGGCAACATTGCACCAGGCATCAAGATGCGCCTCAAGGCACTACACGAATACACTGCCCTACTGCCAATGATAGAGAAAGAGGGCGAGACCCCGGCGATTGGTTATGACACCGAAACAGCCATTAGAAGTGGCGTAATAAATGGCATTTGCCACGAGATTGACGGGTACATTAATGAATTTAAACAAAAATATAGTGATGTTTTGGTTTTTTTAACGGGCGGCGACGAAAAAACCTTGAAAAATCGCGTAAAAAATTGCATCTTTGCAGACAAATATTTAGTTGCGAAAGGACTGAATAGAATTTTGAAGGATTATGGCAATAAGTAAGAAGATATTTGCATTTATCGTGGTAATGTTTTCCGTTATCGGCGCCCATGCCGACAATGGAATCAATTCACCATATTCACGCTATGGTATGGGTATACTCTCGGACCAGAGCCTTGGCATCAACCGCCAGATGGGCGGCTTGGGATATGGTCTGCGCAGCCACCGCTTCATCAACATACAGAACCCGGCATCATTTTCCGAGGCCGACACGCTGACAATGCTTTTTGAGGCAGGTTTCTCTTTACAGAATGTAAACTTCAAGGAAAACGGCAAGCGAATCAATGCCAAGAATGCAAGCTTCGACTACCTAGCCATTCAGTTCCGCATCTGCAAGGGTCTTGGAATGTCGGCAGGTTTCCTCCCCTACTCCAATGTAGGCTACTCATTCAGCACAACATCCAAGCAGGGAGCGACCGAGGCATACACCAGCACCTACAACGGAACAGGAGGCGTATACCAGCCATTCCTTGGTATCGCATGGAAACCAGTCTCATGGTTCTCGGCCGGTGCAACAGGTTCATACATCTATGGCGACATATCACATCAGGTAGCCATAGACTTCACTAACAGCACCAACCGCACAAAACTGTACGAAGCCAAATTCAACAGCTACAAAGTTGACTTCGGTTTGCAGTTCATCGCCAACATGACATCAAAACAGAAGTTGACATTGGGAGCTGTATACTCGTTGGGACACAGCATGAACACAAAAGCCACACTAACCGAGACAACGGCAAGTTCATCCGACACCAACCCCATTGAAGACGGTTTCAAGATGCCAAACACATACGGTGCCGGTTTCATGTACAGTTACAACAACAAGTGGAGTTTCGGAGCCGACTGTACCTATCAGCAGTGGAGCACATCAACATTCTTTGGCAATGACAACAGTGTCGGCACTGACAGGTATAAGATTTCAGTCGGAGCAGAATACTCACCCACCGAAATTTCGAGAAACCTGTTCAAGATGATGAACTACAGGGCGGGCGTCCATTACGCACAGCCTTACACCCAAATCAACGGACAGCCAGGATGCGACGAGTACGGCGTAAGCGCAGGTATTTCGATACCGTTCTATAACAACAATAACAGCTATAGCCACGGCACCCTGCACATCTCGGGGCAGTTCATCCATCTACGCCCACGCGCAGCAGGTCTCATCACCGAAAACTACCTGAGAATAAACATCGGAATCACCTTCAACGAAAGTTGGTTCATGAAACTAAGAGTAAGATAAAAACTAAATACGACAAAAGAAAATGAAGAAATTATTTTTAGCACTTATTGCATTTGTTGCAATGACAGCTAATGCCCAGAACGGCGTTAGCAACCCATACCGTTTCGGTCAGGGCGAAGATAGCCTACGATGCAGACAGAACATCAGCATCATGAATACAAACATGAAGAGCAAGGACTACCAGATTGCATACGACGCATGGAAGGTATTGTTCGACGAGTTCCCTGTTGCACGCGTTGATACCTACACAAACGGTATCAAGATACTCAACGAGTTCATCGCAAAGGAGGCCGATCCACAGAAGAAGCAGGAGTACATCGACCTTCTTATGGCAGTATATGACCAGCAGATCAAGTACCTCGACCTGCTCCAGGAGATTACAAAGACAAAGCTTTCTGAGGGTCAAATTCTTGGCAAGAAGGTCATCGACCTTATCAAGCACCGCAAGGACGCCCCCGTCGAGGAGGTATATGGCATGCTTGCAAAGTCTGTTGAACTTGAGCAGGGCCAGTCTGAGTATGTTGTAACAGAACTCTTCATGAAGTATTCAGGTTTGAAGTTCAAAAACGATCCAAGCCACGGCGAGCAGATTATCGACGACTACCTAAATGCATCAGTATACATTGTTGAGGTTCTCGACAAGTACCACGACAAGATTGAGGAGTGCGAGCAGAGATACAAGGAGTTCGGCGAAGCAAAGGACAGTATCAACGCCGGCAAGTATGGCAAGATGATTGACGCATCACGCGTTGCTAAGAGCAACATCGATGCATACTTCATCAACAGCGGTGCTGCATCATGTGAAGACTTGGACCGCATCTACGCTCCACTTATCGAGGAGAACAAGAGCGATATCAACTACCTCAACAAGGTCATCACTGTAATGGCAATGCTAAGATGTACAAACCAGGACGCATACCTTGCTGCATCTGAGTACGCATTTGAGATCGATCCAAACCCAACATCAAAGGCTGCCATGGGTTGCGGTTACCGCTACTTCAAGAGAGGCGACATCGACAAGGCCATGGAATACTTTGACCGTGCAATTGAACTCGAGACCAGTATTACCAACAAGTCAGAGCTTTGCTACAAGGTTGCCGACATCTACTACCAGCTCAACAAGTACGGCAAGGCACGCTCATACGCCCAGAAGGCACTCTCGCTCAACGCGAAGTACGGCGCGCCACACATCCTCATCGCAAGATGCTACGCAGCTACACCATCATGGAGCGATGACAACACTCTGAACAACTGTACATACTATCTGTGCATCGACCGTTTGGAGCGTGCCATCAGCGTTGACCCATCTGTAAGAGCCGAGGCCAACAAGTACATCGCCACATACAAGAAGTACACACCTTCTAATGAGGAGTTGTTCATGAAGGGCTATAAGAATGGCGAAAAGGTAACAATCGGTGGTTGGATCAATGAGACAACTACTATCCGCTAATATAAGCAGGAAACTACATTGTACAACAACTGCCGTAATGGCAGTTGTTGTACTGATTTTTCAACTCTCATGTAAAGACAGCACAAGAGAGATTGTGCCGTCATTTGAAAACCCCGACTCCATTGCCATAATGAGCACCTACGGGGTAAGCACCACAATCAGCGACTCGGGACACATCAGCTACAAGATAGAAGCCGATGAATGGCTGATGTACAGCATGCGCAAGCCACCATACTGGGCATTTGAGCAAGGACTATACCTTGAGAAGTATGACTCGCTGATGAACATCGAAACCACGATAAAATGCGACACAGCATTCTATTTCAATGAAATGAAACTGTGGAAACTTATTGGCAATGTCAACATCAAGAACCCAAAGGAACAACATTTCTACACCGACCTTCTTTATTGGGACCAGAATGATGAAATCATCTATTCCGACTCATACATCAGAGTCGAAAAGGAAGACCAGATAACAGAAGGATATGGTTTCTCCTCTAATCAGGACCTCTCGGTCTGGCAAATAAGGAACACAAAGGGAATATACACCGTCGAGGATAAATAAAAAAACAGGCCCAACACCCACAGCAACAACCAAATATGCTCACACTCATAATATCACTAATCATTGTTATTCTATTCTCGGCACTCTTTTCGGGAATGGAAATAGCATTCGTATCATCGAACAGGCTCCTGCTGGGCATAGACCAGCAAAAGCGCTCAATGACATCGTCCGTGATAAACAAGTTCTATTCAAAGAGCAACAACTTCATCTCTTCACTACTCGTTGGCAACAACATATCCATTGTCATCTACGGTATGCTCATGGCAGAGTTGCTCAACGCCACTATCCTCAGAAGTCTTGAAGGCACCACATCACTCAGACTATTCCTTGAAACAATAATATCAACCATTGTAATCATCTTTACGGGCGAATTCATCCCCAAGGCGCTGTTCCGCATAAACCCCAACCGCTCTCTCAAGCGTTTTGCACTTATTACATACCCAATATACATACTACTCTACCCCTTTTCGCGCTTTACCACCATCTGCGCAACATTCATGCTGCGCATCTTCGGTATCAAGATAAAGGACGAGACACGCGACACCACCTTCACGAAGACAGAACTTAACAACCTCATACTCTCATCCATTGAGAATGCCGATGACGAGGAGGCCATCGACAACGATGTCCGCATATTCCAAAACGCGCTCGACTTCTCAAACATCAAAGTCAGGGACTGTCTTGTCCCCCGCACCGAGATTGAAGCAGTAGAATACAACACACCGCTAGAAGAACTCAAATCAGTATTCATTGAATCGGGACATTCAAAGATTGTCGTATACAAGGAGAACATCGACGACATCATTGGCTACATACACTCATCCGAACTATTCCGCCTCAACAAGAAGTGGCAACAAAAAATATGCAAGATGCCAATTGTCCCCGAGACCCTCTCGGCACAAAAACTCATGCGCACACTCATGCAGCAGAAGAAATCATTGGCCGCCGTTGTCGATGAGTTCGGCGGCACATCGGGCATCATATCACTCGAGGACCTTGTCGAGGAAATCATCGGCGAGATCGAGGACGAGCATGACAACCAGAACCTTGTCGCCAAGTCATTGGGCAACAACGAATACTTGTTATCGGGACGCCTTGAAATTGA
The DNA here is from genome assembly GCA_017381475.1 of Bacteroidaceae bacterium. GTDB lineage: Bacteria > Bacteroidota > Bacteroidia > Bacteroidales > Bacteroidaceae > HGM04593. Next base: position 10,516 of record JAFOCD010000068.1, on the reverse strand, counting down.
GCGCATAAACGAATTGTTCGGCTTGGGCATGCCTGAATCGGACGAGTACCAGACACTTGGTGGTTTCATCCTTGCCCACCACCAGCGCTTCCCGCAATTGAACGAAACCATAAACATTGGCAAGTACCGAATCAGGTCAATAAAGCAGCACAGCACAAAGATTGAGCTAGTAAAACTCTCCTTTGTTGGCTGACAACTACCCGACCAGCACCACGTGCCAACGGACATAGTAAAAGCAAAATCAATAAATTCATAAACAAATAATGGGCAAAAATTGCAATAACAGCACTTTTCGCCCATTATTCCTTTAATTTTCTTACCTTATAATTACAAAAATTCAATGCAAATTAGTAACTTTGCCGTGATATACACATAAAAATAAATTAACTAAAAAATATAATCAAACTATGGCAACATTACAAAAGCTACGTGACAAAGGATCAAAACTGATCGTCGGTGCAATCGGTGCCGCACTTATACTGTTTATAGTAGGAGGCGACATTGCCAAGCTCTTCCAGGACCAGCCAACATATACAGCTCCAACTGTTGGTTCTGTTAACGGCAAGACCATTACACTTGAAGAGTTCAACGAATTCCGCGAGAAATGCGAGAAGTACTACTTGATGGTAAACAACAAGAGCAATCTTGAGGATGGCGATTCAGAGTTCATCACTCAGTTTGCATGGAGTCAGCTTGTTAAAGAAAAGACCACAACAAGCCAGGCAAGCAAAGCCGGTCTGGATGTTACAGAAGAGGAACTCAACCAGTACCTTAGCAACATCAACTGGGCTGTATGGAACAACAATGTAAGAATGCAGCAGAACGATGCAACAATAATGCCTGAGATCCTTTTGACACAGAATGGCATGTTCAATGCCGATGTTATCGACGAAATCATTGAACTTATCGACATGTACAGTGAGGCACCTGGGATGGCACAGGAGATCAAGAGATATAGCGACATTCTCACTGCATTTGATTTCATCAAGACATCTGTAAAATGCGACATCATCAACATGAAGGTTGCAAACTTGTACTACGACAGAACTTCAGGCATTCAGAACCATGCTGTTGCAAAGAGCAACTTCGAGCGCGACAACAACTCATACAGCATTGAAGTGGCAGCATACCCATACAGCAGCCTCTCTAATGACCAGGTTAACATCAGCGATAGCGAGATTAAAGACTATTACAACGCAAACAAGGAACTCTACAGAATACCAACCGATTTCTATGATGTTGTATACATCAACCAGGAGGTTAAGCCAGGCATTGCCGAACTCTCTGCATTGAGCACAGAATTCAACGGATACGCAGAGCAGTTGAAGAATGGCGAGGCAAGCATCAACGACATCTCATTCTACGCATCAAGCGAGATTAAGCACGATGGTTTCTTGTGGACTGAGAACTCTGGAAGATTCAGCGACACACACCTCGAGGAGATTAAGAAGTACAACAGCGGTGAAGTTGGCGAGCCATTTGCAAACTGGAACAACAATACATACAACCTTGTATATGTTGCAAAGAAAGAGATGGTTAGCGATTCTATCAAGTTCCGTTTCATCAGCATCAACAGCGAGTCAGTTGATACCGTAAACCAGACAACCGACAAACTGTTGGCAGAGTTGAACAACAGAGCCAAGTTCGAGGAGATCGCAAAGAACTACCCTGCAGACACTATCAACTTCAGCACCAAGGATTTCAACATAGGTTTCTTTGGAATCAACGCAGATGGCACACCGGTTGCTACACGCGAGTTGCAGGAGAAGATTTACAATGCAAAGAAGAACGCTTACGAAGTACTTGATTTGAACCCTAACACAAAGTTGATTATCCAGGTAATCGAGAAGAAGGGCGAGGTTGCAGCTTATGATGCATTCATCATCCAGCGCAAGATGCACATCAACGACGAAACATACAATGTGGCATACGACAAGCTCAACCAAATTATTTCAGAGAGCAACAATGTTGAGGAATTCGCAAAGAATGCAGGCTCACAGGCAACATACTGCCAGCTCAACGCCAACAGCGTAAACATAAACAACAATGTTGGTACAAGAGAGCTCCTCAGATGGGTTTTGCGTGGCAACACCGGCAAGATTTCTCAAATCCTTGACTACAACATTGGCAACAAGAAATACTTGATGACAGTTGCAGTAACGAACAAGACTCCAAAGGGCTATGTAGCACTTGAGAATGTTACACCAGTCATCAAGAGCGAATTGACCAACGAGAAGAAAGGCGAGATCATCGTCGCACAGTTGGAGGGCAAGAGCTTTGAGGAGTTGAGCAGTGTTGAGAATGTAGTATTCAACAACGAGCCTATCACCAATGTAAACTACAAGAAACCAACATCAGTAGCTGTTACCAACGCAATTGAGCCAGTTATCAGCGCAGCTGTTACCGACATGCAGGTAGGTGACATCAAGACAGTGAAAGGCGAGAAGGCCGTATATGTAGTAAAGGTAATCTCTAAAGAGGCAAAGAACAACCAGTTCAACAGCATGGAAGAGAGAAACTACATCAATGGACAGGACTTCAACTTCAACTACGATCCAATCCAGTTCGCAACAGATGCAAACAACAACATTGTGAACAAAGTATACGAGCATATGTAATTCCCAACCCGTACATATGTTTCCAACCCCTATCGCAGCCACTGCGATAGGGGTTTTTATTACAAAGACTAGTCTGCAGGTCTCCTGTTCGGTTTCTAATACATAAAAAATGGCAGCCATGGCTGCCATTTTTTATATGTTTTCGACTTGCAGTACCTCCAACACCCCTTCATTGGAAACCTTGAACCTCACATCATACCCTGCAAAAGGCATACCATATACCCTCTCCGGGTCATCATGGTACTGTGGGCGGGGATCAAGCTCAAGCAACTTGCAAAGAGCAACAAAATTCTCTTCACTAAAAAAAGCGCGGAATTCATCGGGTAAAACAACCTCAACCTTCCTCCACTTCTTTTCATCGACAAAACCACTGCGCACACCGACATGCGAGTCGGTATACTCCACATAGGGCTTTATATCATAGATTGGAGTTCCGTCGACAAGATCGGCACCGGCAACCGTAAGCGCAAGAGAACCGCCACACTCTTCCACCCCAAGCAGACGGACCGATGAAAGCCCAAGAGCATTGGGACGGAACGGTGAACGCGTAGCGAAGACCCCCATATGTTCATTGCCGCCAAGCAGCGGCGGACGCACAAGCGGCGACCACTCACCCTCCTTCCTGCCATTGAGCGAGAACTCCCAGATGAGCCACAAATAATCGAACCCCTCGATGCCACGCAAGGCATCGGCGTTAGAGTATTCGGGTTCAAGAACCACAAGCCCTGTAAGTTCCGGCACCAGACCGCTCTGCCGTGGCACACCGAACTTCGAGGACAACGCCGAACGGTAATATGCTATTGGTCGAATATTCATAGGTATATCATTTTAGCGCGAAGATAATAAAGCAACGGGGTTCAATTAACATTTTAAGACTCAAATTTGCTCTTTCAGATATTTTTTCTTTTTTTTGTAGATTAGTAACAGTGCGCGCACGCGCATGAAGCGAAAAAGTATTAACACATAACCAAATAGAATTATGGAAAAGATTATCGGCTTGATTGATGCTCCGTTCACCCCATTTTATGAGAACGGCGAAGTTAATTACGAACCAATCCCTGCATATGCTCAGATGCTTGCCAAGAACGGCATGAAGGGTGTATTTATCAACGGTTCATCGGGTGAAGGTTACATGCTCACCGAGGAGGAGCGCATCAAGCTCACCGAGGCATGGGTTGCAGCAGCCCCCGAGGGTTTCAAGATTATTGTTCACGTTGGTAGCACATGCGTAAAATCGAGCCGCAGAATGGCAGAGCACGCACAGAAGATGGGCGTGTTCGGTATTGGCGCCATGGCACCTCCATTCCCCAAGGTAGGCCGCGTTGAGGAGCTCGTGAAATATTGCGAGGAGATCGCTTCGGCTGCCCCCGAATTGCCATTCTACTTCTACCACATCCCTGCATTCAACGGCGCATTCCTTCCAATGGTGAAGTTCCTTGAGGCTGTTGACGGACGCATTCCTAACTTTGCCGGTATCAAATATACATTCGAGAGCCTTTACGAGTACAACCAGTGCCGTCTCTACAAGAATGGCAAGTTCGACATGCTTCACGGACAGGACGAGACCATTCTTCCCTGCCTTGCCATGGGTGGCGCACAGGGAGGTATTGGCGGCACAACCAACTACAACGGTTGCAACCTTGCCGGAATCATCGACGCATGGAATGCAGGCGACCTTGAGAAGGCACGCGAATTGCAGAACTTCTCGCAGGAGGTAATCAATGTAATATGCCACTATCGCGGCAACATCGTGGGCGGCAAGCGCATCATGAAACTCATAGGCCTTGACCTTGGAAAGAACCGCACACCGTTCCAGAACATGACCGACGAAGAGGAGGCTGCAATGCGTAAGGAGCTTGAGGCTATTAACTTCTTTGAACGTTGCAATAAATTCTAATAATAAATAAGAAAATTCAAAGAGGATGAATAAAAAGATGAAGTTCAAGGCTTAGGCAAACGAGTGAAACGCAAAGCTCGCTTTAGCGTTTTACAACGAGTGCAGCAAAGGCTCGCCAAAGGCAGCCGGCTTGCGTAGCCCGCGAAACCGCAGTTTACTTGAAGTAAATGAGGATTTAAGGGCAAGCATAACGCATAAAACTTGTGCAAACGAGTTAAACATAAAGTTTACTTTAATGTTTTACAACGAGCACTGCCAAGTTTCGAACATCAAATTCGCTTTTTAGTCATTCTCTTACAAACCACTAACTATGAATTGGACTGAATACTTGACAGGCTGGTCGCAAAAGTACCGCGACGACCTTGTAAATGACATAATGCCTTTTTGGCTAAAGAATGGACTCGACCGCGTGAACGGCGGTGTGTACACATGTGTTGACCGCGACGGCTCACTCATCGACACCACAAAATCGGTGTGGTTCCAGGGGCGTTTTGCCTTTGTATGCAGCTTTGCATACAACACAATAGAGAAGAACCCCGAGTGGCTCGCAGCAGCAAAGAGCACAATCGATTTCATTGAGGCACACTGCTTCGACACCGACGGGCGCATGTACTTTGAGGTGATGGCCGACGGCACACCGCTGCGCAAGCGCAGATATGTATTCTCGGAGAGCTTTGCAGCCATTGCCATGGCCGAGTATGCCAAGGCAAGCGGCGATATGACATACGCACAGAAGGCTCTTGACCTGTTCAAGGACATACGCAAGTTCGTAGCCACACCGGGCTACATGGAGCCCAAATACCTGCCATCGTTGCAGGCCAAGGGTCACTCATTGGTAATGATTCTAATCAACACCGCATCACGCATACGCAACGTAATCAGCGACCCGGTACTCGACCAGCAGATCGACGAGTCAATCGCATCGCTCAAGGACTTCATGAAACCCGAGTTCAAGGCTTTGCTCGAGACGGTGGGCACAAACGGCGAGTTCATCGACACTATCAACGGCCGCCTCATCAACCCCGGTCACTGCATTGAGACAGCATGGTTCCTGCTCGAGGAGGCAAAGCACCGCGGTTGGGACAAGGAACTCACAGCACAGGCATTGCAAATCCTCGACTGGTCTTGGGAATGGGGCTGGGACAAGCAGTATGGCGGCATCATCAACTTCCGCGACTGCAAGAACCTGCCACCACAGGACTACTCACAGGACATGAAGTTCTGGTGGCCACAGACCGAGGCAATCATCGCCACCCTCTATGCCTATGAGGCAACCGGTGACGACAAATACCTCATATGGCACAAGCAGATAAGCGAGTGGACATACGCACACTTCCCCGACAGCGAGTGTGGCGAGTGGTATGGCTACCTGCACCGCGACGGCACCGTAGCACAGCCAGCCAAGGGCAACATATTCAAAGGTCCGTTCCACATCCCACGCATGATGATAAAGTCATTCGAATTGTGCAACATACTCACAAACGAGAAATAACACACCTGCAAGTTACATGAAAAGACTACTATTCATACCACTCCTGTTCTGCGCCCTGTTATGCATGGCACAGAACAAGGTTACTGTGTCACCTGCAAAGCCCATGGACAAGGCCGTGTCGGGGCATTATGCAAGCTGGACCAAAGGAGAACTATCAATATACGGTGGATGCAATTTCAACGAGAACGGAGATAAGGTGTTCTACCCCAAGGCATATGGAGCCAGCGTACAGGTACCGGACGGCGTTGTATATCTGGGCGGAATGAATGACGGAGGCTCTATCAGCGAGTGCACATTCATCAACGCCAAAACCGCAAAGGACAGCACAATAATTCCTTTGCCCAAGGCACTGGACAACTTTGCTGCCACTTACCACGACGGCTACATATGGGTTGCAGGAGGAAAAACCCAAAAGGCACCCAACAAAGATGTATACGTCCTGCCCTTCCCTGGCGGAGAGAAATGGACTGTTGCAACAACGTTGCCCGACGAATGCCGTATGCAGCCATGCGTAGCAGTACAGAAGACCAGTTCCGGTGAAGCGCTCTTTGTATTTGGAGGATACCAGTCAAATGACGAAGGCCTCACCCCCAAAGTGCATACCGATGGTGTATATATCCCAATTGATAAGGATAATAAAGGCCGTGTAGTAGCACATACAAATTGGAAACGTACCTCGCAGACATTGGCATGGGGAGTCAACGACGAACGCAAGCAGTACCTGCAGGCCATTGTAGGTACAACCTGTACCCCCGTAGGCTACAGCCATGTGATGTTCTTTGGCGGTGTCAACCACGACATCTTCCTCGCTGCAATCACCGGAGAAGACGAACAATACATTGGAGAGGAGTACCTGAACCACGAACCCGAGTGGTACAAGTTCCGCAAGGATATACTTATCTACAACACCGTTACCGACTCATGGGGTCTCCTGCCAGGAAACAGCCTGCTTGCCCGCGCCGGAGCAAGCCTCACCCCAGAGCCCGATGGCGGCTGGAGCTACAGCGGAGGCGAGACAAAACCCCGTGTACGCAGCAACGATGTCACACACATTGAGGTGAGCAACGAAAAGGAATTCGGCTGGGCAAACTGGACAGTACTTGTTGTCTACCTTGCAGCCATGCTTGGCATGGGATTCTACTTCATGCGCAAGGAGAAAGGCGCCGACGACTTCTTCAAGGGCGGCGGCCGCATCCCCTGGTGGGCTGCCGGCATCAGTATCTATGCTACCATGCTCTCGGCCATCACCTACATGACAATCCCGGCAAAGGCATACAGTACAGACTGGACCTACTATCCAATGCTTTGGATGATACTGCTCGTCAGTTTCCCGGTCATCAAGTACTACCTGCCCTACTTCCGCAAACTCAATGTCACCAGTGCATACGAGATACTTGAAAAACGCTTCAACCTGTTCACACGCATGCTTGCCTCGACGCTCTTCTGCGTATTCATGATTGTGCGCATGGCCATTGTATTGTATCTCCCCTCATTGGCACTCACAGCCGTGACAGGAATCGACATCTACACATGCATCGTACTCATGGGCCTCATTACCATCATCTACTGCACCATGGGCGGCGTAACAGCCGTAATCTGGGGCGATGTGGTACAGGGAATCATCCTTGTCTTTGGAGCAATCTTTGCCGTTATATACCTGGCTGTGGGCACCGAGGGCGGAATCAGCGGTTGCATAGACATAGCCTTGGAGAATGACAAGCTGCGCTTGTTCGACCTCAGCAACTCCTGGTCACAGGCAACCTGGTGGGTAATCATACTCGGCGGCCTTGCCAACAACCTCATCTCCTACACATCGGACCAGACCGTCATCCAGCGCTACCTCACCACATCGGACGAGAAATCGGCCGGTCGCAGTATTCTCGTCAACGGCATCATGAGCGTGTTTGTCTCAGTAGTATTCTACATGATTGGTACAGGACTCTACACATTCTACAATACCCACCCTGCCGAACTCGATGTCACCATGGAGAAATCTGACGCCATCTTCCCATTCTTCATGATGAGCCAGATGCCCGCCGGTGTTGCAGGCGCGCTCATTGCAGCAATCTTCGCTGCAACAATGAGCACCATCTCAAGCAACATCAACAGCGTGGCTACAGCATTCTCAATCGACTTCTGGAAGCGTTTCCGCCCCTCGACAAGCGACAAGAAACTCGTTGTCGTAGCGCGTTGGGCATCGGTAGTCGGCGGTATGATTGGTCTGTTGCTCGCCCTGTTCATGGCAACATGGGAGATACAATCGTTCCTCGACTTCTTCAATGAGGCACTTGGACTCCTCACCAGTGGATTGGGAGGCCTGTTCTTCATTGCCGTGTTCATGAAACGCGTCAAGGGCTATGCCGCACTCACCGGTTTCATAGTGGGCGAAATCGTAGTGTTCTGGATGAGCAAGAACACCGACGCCAACTTCCTGCTCTTTGGAGCCATAGGTATGGTAGTGAGCATTGTGGTAGCATGGATGCTCTCACTCGGCTCATACCTCAAGAGCAGCAAGTAAAGGCTGTCCATAGAGGATTTTTCCACATATTTCAAAACCGCCCAGTTTGTTAAAATATCTTAAATAAACGGGGCGGTTTTGAAATTTTTGCTTTCGGTTTCTATATTATGTAAAAAACGAAAAAGATATGGAAACGAAAGAGGCAACAAAGAACACGACCAAGAGGACAGCAAAGAAGAACGAGAAACCCATCACACTGCTCGACGCCATTGAGGAGATCATAACAAAGAGCGAGAATTCAAAACTGAGCGACAGTTTTTTCAAGAAGAGCAGCCGGGAGATAAAGTTCCTTGCCGAGAGCTACGGCATAAGCGAGCGACAGGCCGTGCTCTTTTGCGTTGCAATGGAGAAAGGGCCGCGCCGCATAGAGCTTGACGACCTTGCGCGCCACCTGAACATCAACAGCATACGCATGCTGCAGTATACCGACGATGTAAACGCCCTCATACGCCGTCGCCTCATACGCTACCGCGATGCCAACGACGAGGAGCAGTTCGACATCTACCCACCCGTCATCAAGGCACTCAAGCACAACGAGGTCTATACCCTTGCACCACGCACCGGGCTCAGTTGCGAGGAGCTCTTTGAACAACTGGGATCGCTCTACAAAGACATGTACGAGGATGCTATCACAGGCGACGAGGTCATTGAGGAGAGCATCAAGCTGGTCGATGACAACAGGCAGCTACGCTTTGCCAAGGAGCTGCACGCCCTGAAACTCACAAGAAAGGAACAGGGCATCATCATCTACTTCTGCTACCTGCTCATAAACAAAGACGATGATGACATACGCATAAGCCAGATTGATGACCTCATCTGCAACAGGAGCGAGTTCCAACGAACAAGACGCCAGTTCCGTACCGGCGAGCACAGCCTCTTCAAGATGCAGTTGCTGGAGCACGGATGCGTCGATGGCATTGCCGACAACTCACGCTACAAACTCACCAACAGCGCCAAGCGCATACTCCTTTCCGAATTCGATGTAAACACAACCGATGAGGCAATCGCCGACCTGCTCACACCCCAGCAACTTGTTGCTAAAGAGCTCTACTACCCTGCCTGCATAAACAACAGGATTGAAGAACTCAACAAGTTCTTTACACAGGAGCACTACCTGCAAGTGCGCGAGAGAATGGACAAGCGCGGGTTCCGCGGCGGCTTTGCCTGCCTTTTCTACGGTGGCCCCGGCACAGGAAAGACCGAGACCGTCTATCAGCTTGCGCGAAAGACCGGGCGCGAGATTATGGTTGTCGATGTACCACAGATAAAGAGCAAATGGGTGGGCGACAGCGAGAAGAACATCAAGGCACTCTTCGATCGCTACCGCGAACTTGTCAAGCGCAAGGAACTGGCACCAATACTCCTTTTCAACGAGGCCGACGCCATCATCAGCACTCGCAAGAGCGGAGCGCAAAGTGCCGTTGACAAGATGGAGAATGCCATACAGAACATCATCCTGCAGGAGATGGAGTCGCTCGACGGCATTATGATTGCCACCACCAACCTGCAAGAGAACCTCGACCGTGCCTTTGAACGCCGTTTCCTCTACAAGATAAAGTTCGAGCAGCCCGATGCAACGGTGCGCGCCAAGATTTGGCAGCAGATGATACCCGAACTCAACGAGAGCGACGCCACTGCCCTTGCCGCGGCATACGACCTCAGCGGCGGACAGATTGAGAATGTGGCACGCAAGCACTCAATAAATGTAGTGCTGCATGGCGAGCAGGAGAACCCGTTGCAGTCCCTGCTTGCCGAGTGTGCAGCCGAACGCCTTGGCAACAAGGAACAGCACAGGAGAGTTGGATTCTGAGCCATTGACCAACATAGCATTCATTCCTTTTAGGGGTGGATGCTATGTATTTGCAAGGAGGATGAGAATAAAGCCCACAGTTTTTTGTATTTCTACACAAATGTTTCTACATTAGCAACAGAATAAGAATAAACAGACAAAAAAGATAACTAACACATAACACAAAAAGATTATTGCTATG
>JAFOCD010000006.1 GCA_017381475.1 Bacteroidaceae bacterium | reverse complement strand
GTACCCTTTACAGGAGCAGACATGGTGTTTGGCTCCAATGCCAATGCAGTACCAATCACAGCTGGCTCTACGCCTGCGGCACCGAAACGGAAAGATGACAATGAGATACCCTCAGCAGTCTTCACATCGGTGTCAAACAACTCTGCTGCAGCTTCCAAAGTGCTCACACCATTGAGTTGGTTGATGATATACTCTGCCTTCTTGTCGTTGGTTGCTGTGATGATAAGCTCTGCGCGTACAGCCTCCATTGGACGATACTCGCCATCATTGACCTCAGTCAATGCTGCTACCACGAATTGATCGCCACACTCAAATACATCGCTCACTTGACCTTCTTTTGCCTCGAATGCCCAACGAACAATTGCGCGACTGTTCTTCAACTCGTTCACCTTATCGCTGTTCTCGTTCAATGCATATACTGGAGTTGCGGTAAGTCCTTGAGCTAAAGCTGCTTGACGCAATGAGTCGGCGTTGTTGTTAGCCACTACAAATTGTTTTGCTTCGTTGTACAACGCACCATAGGTCTTGCTGCTTGCAGTCACTTTGCGGCTCAAAATAGCCAATTTTACTTTTGGAGTAGCCTTGCTGATCTCTGCAATCTTGAAGGTTTGCTCACCCATACCGCTAGCCACGGTGAAGGTGCTACCTTTTTTGCCGTTGAAGGCTGGCTCTGCGATATTCTTTTGCAAGTCACTAGCCTTAAACCAACCAAGCTCTACGTCCTCAGTGTTCTCGTCATTAGCTACCAACACCAACTTCACAGAGTCTGCTTTGTTATAACCGCAGTCCATCACGCGTGCGATAGAATAGGTGTCATTTGCGAAGGTGAGTTCGGTGCAAGCACCTTTCTTCACGCCCTTGCCAAATGCAAAGTCCTTGTACTCTGCAGGAATAGTCTCCACAGAATAGTCGCGACCGTCGTACAATACGTCAGAGTTGCTGTTTACGATAGCAGCCACATCCTCTTTAGTGCGGAAGTCGTTCTCAATGCTCTTGATCAACTTCTCAACGTTGGCATAGTCCTCTGCTGAAGGCACGATAGCAAAACTAACGTACTCAATCGCACGGTTTGGAGTTTGCTTGTACAACTCTTTGCGCTCGTTGTAAAGTTTCTTGATGTCGCTCTCTGTTACTTTTACCAACGAATCTGCCACAGCGTAGTATGGTTGTTGCACATATTGTGCATCTACGCTTGTTTGACGTGCTTCATATGCATATTTAGCATCCAAGTTGTTGGCTGTAATCATATTGCTGAGCAGGTTGGTGTATTTCTCTTGCAAATAAGTCAAACGAACTGCTTTCTCCCAGTACATCCAGTAGTTTTTCGCTTGTGCCAAACCTTCTGCTTGCTCTGCGCTCTCTGGCTCTTGTGAGATAGAGTTGAGGAAGTTTACCAATGCAAAACGGTTGAATTTGCCGGTCTCGTCGTAGAAAGCACGACGTTGTTGGATAATTTGGTGAGGATTAGCACCAATGCACAATTCGCTCAACTCGTCAGCGGTTACATCCATACCGATCTTCTCGGCTTGCTCGCGCAAGGTGTAATCCATCAACATCATTTGCCATGCTTGGTTGCGGAGTTGGATAGTCAAATCCTCGTTGATGTCGTTTGTTCCTGTCTCAATCTTGTACACTTCTTGCAATTGCTCTTTAGCTGCTTCATACTCGGTGTAGTGTACTTGGTGACCTGCTATTTCTGCTACATTCTCGCGGTTCTTGTTGAAGAAACTGCTACCTGAGTTCAGAAAGTCACCCAAAATAAATGCTAACATAGCCACACCTACTACTACAAGCAGGATTGTGCCATGATTTCTAATTGATTGTAATGTTGCCATAATATTATTTTGTTATTTTATTCGCTTTATATCAAGATTTTACAACAAAAAGCCCGCAAAGGTACAACTTTTTTTTGACATACGCAAGAGTGCGGGCAATTTTTGTGTAAAATAATACAATGACATCATTTGCGATACACTAAACTTCCGCTAGCTTGATGCGTCGCTAGTACAAGTACTTCAGCAATCTGTACATGCTCTGGAGCACTGGCTGCGTAATACACCACATCGGCTATGTCATCGCCTGTCAGCGGCTTGATGCCTTGATAAACCTTGTCCGCACGCTCCTTGTCGCCACCAAAACGAGTGATGCTGAAGTTCGTCTCTACCAATCCTGGTTTCACGTTTGTTACACGCAACGGTGT
>JAFOCD010000067.1 GCA_017381475.1 Bacteroidaceae bacterium | reverse complement strand
TGCACCCGAGCGGTTTGTTCTCAAAATCTCCTTCTGCAACGACTCCTCCAAGTTCGTCATCAGCGTTTTTTCGAATCGCAAATAACTCATCTCGTACTATTTATATGGTTATAACTAAGTTTTTACACAACCCCAAATATAGGTATTTTAATATTCAGTTACAAGACAGTAGCGGTATTTTTAGCAAAAAATATAAAAAAACATAAAAAAGCCCACAAAAAAGACAATAAACCATGAATTTCACGGCGCGAAACTGCCGTTATGTCCAATAAAAAAGCGGGTGACTGAATTTTCAGTCACTCGCCATGTATACTTTTAGGGTTAATTCATTTCACAGCTTGGCGTACACGAATAAGTTTGTCAAGCAACCCCTCAAGCAAGTCTAGACGCAACATGTTCGCGCCGTCGCTCTTTGCAACCGCAGGGTTCTCGTGTGTCTCAATGAAAAGACCGTCAGCACCCACTGCAATGGCAGCCTTTGCAATAGTCTCAATCATTTCGGGCATACCACCGGTAACACCAGCTGTCTGGTTTGGTTGCTGCAGAGAGTGTGTAATATCCATTACAACAGGATAGCCGAACTTTCTCATCTGTGGTATTCCACGGAAGTCAACAACCAAGTCCTGATAGCCAAATGTAGTTCCACGTTCGGTGAGCATCACATTGCCCACACCACCCTCTGAAACAACCTTCTCGGCAGCGAATTTCATGGCATCGGGAGACAAGAACTGTCCTTTCTTGATATTAACGATGCGGCCTGTCTTTGCAGCAGCAGTGAGCAAATCGGTCTGGCGGCAAAGAAATGCCGGAATCTGCAGTATATCAACATATTCGGCAGCCATCTCTGCCTCTTCGGCCGAGTGAATATCGGTAACAACAGGAATGTTGAAAGTTTCACGCACGCGACGCAGAACGCGCAGCGCATTCTCGTCACCGATACCGGTAAACGAGTCAAGGCGCGAACGGTTTGCCTTGCGGTAAGACCCTTTAAAAACGTAAGGGATATTCCTGTCGCTTGTCATCGATACAACACGTTCGGCAATACGCATAGCCATATCCTCGCCCTCAATGACGCAAGGACCGGCAAGCAGAAAGAAATTCTCGCTTGATGTCAATTCTCTTATTGTCATGACCTTTTCTTTATTTTTGTAGGTATTATCAAATTCAGTTTTTCGGGTTCAACGGTCACCAGCAACGGGAACGACGGAGTGAAGGGACGGCCGTCGATACCTAACAGTGCACCACCAACCGACTCAATCTCCACCTCTGTCGTACGGTAGGGCTCGACAAGTCTGAAGTTCAGTATCTTGCGCTTCCACACCATGCGCAATCCCTTGAGTATTCCCATAAATGGAGACATCTTCATGGCCGATACATCAATCCAACCATTGTACGGAACAGCACTCGGAGTCATTCCATAACCAGTTGAATTACCAATGCACACCATCATGAACTTCTTGTCTACAACATGATTATTCAGTCTGAACTTCATATTGAAATTCTGACGGCGGAAAAGCAGGTACATCAATGCACGCACCTTGTAGACAATTTTCGCAAATATAGTATTTTTTTTGTTTGCAAGACCAACGATATTGGCTGACAGGCCGATATTCAGCACATTAAGGAAGTAACGTTTCACCTCCTTGCCCTCCTCGCAATACTTGCAGCATCCCAGGTCCACCTTGCGGACACGCCTTGCAATTATATAGTCGACCGCAGTCTTGTAGTCCCTGTCTGACAATCCCCAGTACTTCGCATAGTCATTGGCAATTCCGTTGGGAATGATACCCAGCAGCACATCACCAAGCTTACCCGATGCCACAATGCCATTTATAGCATCCTGCAAGGCACCGTCGCCACCAATGAGTACTATCGTATCATGCCCGTCAACGGCGTATGAATAGGCCAGACGCTCCACCGGTTCACCAGCCTGGGCACACACGAAGTCATACTCCACATGCTTCTCGGCAAGATACTCGCGGATCTCCTTCCAGCGCCTCATCGGGAATGCCGAACCAATTTTAGGAGAATATATTATTCCCCAGCGTCGTTTATTCTTGTTTATAGTTTCAATCATACAACATCTCCTTAATCTGTTCCACCAGCGCACCGGCAGGCTGCGAACCATCGAGCCAGTGTATCTTCACCCCTCGTTTCTCCATTCCGCGGAACCATGTCATCTGCCGTTTGGCGAATTGATGTATGGCAATCTCAAGTCCCTTCACCATCTCGTCATAACTCATCGCGCCTGTAATATACAATGTGAGAAACTTATATTCAAGCCCATAGTATATCAACTGGTCGGGCTGCAGGCCACTGTCGAGCAGGCGCCTCACCTCATCGACCATCCCGCACTCGAGCCTCTCGCGCAAGCGTCGGCTAATCCTTTCGCGGCGCACCTCCCTATCCACCTGCACACCGACAGTCAACGCCTTTATCTGTGGAAAATAGCGTTCCTCAACGGGACAGGTACGATAATATTCCTCGATTTCTATGGCGCGTATCGCGCGTTTCTTGTTGTCGGTGTCGGTATTGTTATGCAGTTGCTTGTATGTAGCCAGCAAAGCCGTGAGCTCTTCGAGCGTCTTCTCCTCAAGCGCAGCACGCAATGACGAGTTCTCGGGTACTGGCAACAGGCGGTAGCCCTGCAGCACCGACTCTACATAGAGACCGCTGCCACCACACATCACAGGGTAGGCTCCACGGCTGCCAATATCCTCATAGGCCGCGAGAAAGTCGCGCTGGAACTCGAAAAGGTTATACTTTTCACCGGCATCGACAATATCGAGCAGATGCGAAGGCACGGTCACTCCATCGCGTGTATACTCGGCAATATCCTTGCCGGTACCAATATCCATTCCGCGATAAACCTGGCGGCTGTCGGCGCTTATAACCTCAGCACCGGGGATGGCCAAGGCCAACTCCACAGCCAAGGATGTCTTGCCGCAGGCCGTAGGGCCCACAACCGACACCATATCATATTTTTCCTTGCGTTCCAGCATCTGTCAACAAGCAACCTTTGAAAGTGCGAAGTTAATGCAAGTTGAGCGCAATAGCAAAAGATGCAGCATTTTTTTCAAGACGATTGAACAATCCGCGCGCGTACCATTATATAACAGCAGGAGGGTGACCCATTGAGCCACCCTCCATATTTCCTTATTATAAGTGAATGAACAAATGGATGAAGTTACATCAGTCTTTGAGCCATTCGCTTTTTAGTCATTTACTTCTTGATCTTGAATGAGCGTACCGCTACACCCTCCTTCATAATCACCACTACATAAACACCTGTCTCGGCTGATGCGAGTGAGATTTCGCGGAGTTCGCCGGCGCGTACCTCAAAGGCATCGTTGGCAACCAATTTACCGTCGGCAGCAAACACAGCAACCTCAAAAAGGCCATCCTCGGCGAAGAGAACATTTGCAGTGCCATCGAATGGTTTTGGATAAACCATGTAGCCGGCCTCGGCATCAACATCACTGATTGATGTCACAACCATGTAGTCCTCGATTGTCTTTGTTGTAGAACCCCAAGAGTTG
>JAFOCD010000066.1 GCA_017381475.1 Bacteroidaceae bacterium | reverse complement strand
TGGGAACATGCAGCAGACTACAGCTTGAGCTACACATGGATGATCAGAGCATACTTAGACAATGCTAAGGGCCAATCAGTACTCTTGTCAAGAGAAAGCGACAGACCAGAATTCAAGGGCGGCGCATCAGCAGGTTCATTCGTAGCAAACGTAGCATCAGAACCAATCTTCGTTGGTGTTCCATCAACAGAATCAGCAGAAGGCAACCGTGCTTTCGCAGCATACAACTTATATAGAAAGAACGTTCTTACAGACGAAGTTGAAGCTTTATTACAAAGAACAACAGACACAGCTTACGTTGACAATGCATGGTTAGAATTACCAGCAGGTTCATACCAATGGGGTGTTTCAGCAGTTTATGAAGGCAACCGTGGTCAAGTTTACTTCTCAGAAGGTTTCGAAGGCGGTGCTATCCCAACAGGTTGGTCAACAATCAACAAAGCTCCAGCAGCTGGTACACCAAACATGGCTGAAGAATGGGCTGTTGTTGATAAATCAGCTAACTACTACAACCAAGTATGTTATCCATTTGAAGGTTCTTATTTCGCACGTAGTACAGGTGATTGGCCATCAGGCGACGGTTATGAATACTTCCTCGTAACAAACGCTATGACAATCAAACCTAAATCTACAATGGTATTCAACTACTCAATCCAAGATTGGGCAGGTGATGTTTGCCGTTTAGATATTAGATTCGCAGAATCAACAGAAGGTCCTTGGACAACATTATGGTCATCAGGTAATTCATATACAGGATGCAACGTATGGAGTGAAGTTGAATTAGACATGAGCGATTTAGCAGGTAGAACAGGTTACATCGCATTCGTAAATGCTAACTTCTACGGTCACTATGCTGCAGTTGACAACATCTCAATCTCATGCGACGTTCCTGAATCAGAAATCCTCTGGTCAAAACCAATCGACAATGATATGTACACAACAGTTGCAGTTGCTGCTGAAACAGACAATGGCGATCCTATCAGCGGTACAACAGTAAGCTTCATCAACATGATTGAAGAAGGCGTTGACTACACAACAACATTAGGCAATGAAGGTACATACACATGGGATTCATTCCGTAAAGGTACTTATGAATTGACATTCGCTAAAGAAGGTTACACATCAAATGTTGAAGCACAAGTTGTAGAAATCATGGACGCTTCACAATTCAATGCAATCTTGACAGAAACATTGGCAACAGTTGAAGGTCTATACGTATCACCAACAGGCTGGGCAATGTGGGAAGGCAAGTCAATCAGCGTAGGCGGTGCAGGCGCAGAATTCACATACGGCTTCGATACAGACTTGGAAGGCTGGACAACAATCGACGGCAACGGCGACGGCCACGTATGGTACCACAGCTCAGAAAGTGAAATGTCACACGCAGTATTGCCAGGCGATGCACACACAGGCGCAGGCTGCATCTTCTCAGAATCATACTGCAACGCATTGGGCGCTCTCTTCCCAGATGACTACATCGTATCACCAGAAAGAGTAGCAATCGGCGGCTCATCAGTATTGAAGTTCTACGCATGTACAAAAGACGACGGCTATCCATCAGAACACTTCGGCGTAGC
>JAFOCD010000065.1 GCA_017381475.1 Bacteroidaceae bacterium | reverse complement strand
GCTTGAAGGGCCAAAAGGCTGTTCAGTTGCCCTGACGGGCAACTGCTTGCCTGACGGCAAGCGCAAAGGAATCTCCAATGCCCAAAAGGGCTATAAGGGCTTTAAGGGCTACAAGGCCGTTGGTTGCCCTGACGGGCAACTGCTTGCCTGACGGCATGCGCAGGGCTGATACCTGCGCAAGCAATGCTCCCCTCCGGCACTCCGTGCCACCTCCACCTCAAAGAGGGGAGGAACTCTTTGCCTTTTGGCCTTTTTGGCCTTTTTCGCCCTTTTAGGCTTTAAATACCTATGCAATTAGTGCAACACTATTTTGTACTAATAAATCTTTTATATATATTTGCACTGCGTAAAAATACGCAATGCATCTCGTAAAATGTAATGATATGTATAAAAGGGCTGAATATCAAACGATTAAATCAAGACTTGAAGAGGGTAGAAAATTTATTCAAGTAGTTATGGGTGCTCGTCAGATTGGTAAATCGACAGTAGTCAAGCAGGTTTTAAAGAATATTGACATTCCTTTCCAATTCTTCTCGGCTGATAATGTTCCGGCAACAAATACTGCATGGATATCAAATTGTTGGGCTGCTACACGCAGTCTTAAGGAGAACAAAGGTTGGGATAGTGCTATACTTGTCATTGATGAGATACAGAAAATTGCCAATTGGAGTGAGGCTGTGAAAAAGGAGTGGGATGCCGATACTTTCAATGATTGCGATATTAAAGTGCTTCTCCTTGGCAGCAGCAGGGTGTTGCTGGAAAAGGGGTTGTCTGAATCTCTGGCCGGTAGGTTTGAAGAGATACGCATGACTCATTGGAGCTACAATGAGATGAAGGAGTGTTTTGGCATGACACTTGATCAGTATGTTTTTTATGGTGGTTATCCGGGTGCTGCAGCTTTGCTTGCTGATAAAGACCGTTTTGAACAGTATATTCAGTCGTCAATTATTGATGCAACCATCAACAAGGATATCTTGATGGATACGCCAATTGGTAAGCCGGCATTGTTGAAACAGACATTTGAACTGGGTGCTGCATATTCGGGTAATTTGTTGTCGCTGAATAAAATGTTGGGTTCGTTGCAAGATTCGGGGAATACTTCGACATTGGCTGGGTATGTGAATCTGTTGAATGACAGTGGACTGCTTTGTGGCCTGCAGAAGTATAGTGTGGACATGTCGAGAAGACGCGCAAGCATACCTAAGTTTCAGGTCTACAATAATGCTTTGAAGATGGTTTATACCCCACTTGATTTTGAACAGGCTATTCTTGATCGCAAGGCATGGGGGCATATATTTGAATCGGCGATTGGTGCTTATTTGGTGAGCCAGGCCTTTGTTCATCGTTTTGAAGTATACTATTGGAGAGAACGCAATGATGAGGTAGATTTTATATTGCACAAGAAAGGTTCTCTAATTGCTATTGAGGTGAAGAGTAATGCCGAGAAAACCACTCAAGGATTAGAGAAATTCAAGCAATTGTTCAATCCTAAAGCCGCATTCATCATCGGTGATGGAGGAATTGGAATTGAGGAGTTCTTTTCAATGGATATAAATAAATTATTCTAGTTTAACGCCCAAAAGGGCTACAAGGGCTTTAAGGGCTACAAGGCCGTTCAGTTGCCCTGACGGGCAACTGCTTGCCTGACGGCAGCGCAAGCTAATCTCTAATGCCCAAAGGTGCTACAAGGGCTTGAAGGGCTAAAAGGCCGTTTAGTTGCCCTGACGGGCAAGCGCAGGGCTGACGGCATGCGCAAAGGAATCTCCAATGCCCAAAAGGGCTACAAGGGCTTGAAGGGCTAAAAGGCAATTTGGTTGCCCTGACGGGCAACTGCTTGCCTGACGGCAAGCGCAGGGCTGATACCTGCGCAAGTAATGCTCCCCTCCGGCACTCCGTGCCACCTCCACCTCAAAGAGGGGAGGAACTCTTTGCCTTTTCGCCTTTTTTGCCCTTTTAGGCTTTATTGGCTTTAAAATTCCTTCTTTTAGTGAAAATAACTCCTGTATAATTTGCTATTCGCTTATTTGCATTATATTTTTGTTCTAAATGCAGAAGCAATGGGAAACAAAGGGTTTATAAGACAAAAAGGTAATTATGAAGATTTGTTGTGTTACAAGAAATCTGTTTGCGTATATGATGTAACTTACTATTTTGCCCATAAGTATCTGCAAAT
>JAFOCD010000064.1 GCA_017381475.1 Bacteroidaceae bacterium | reverse complement strand
GACAAGGTCGAGGACCTGCTCGCCTACTACATGGGCAAGAACACTATGGAACGCCAGAACTTCATCATCGACAACCTTGTTGTCGAAGAGGACAAGGCAAACGAAGAGAACAAATAATATGGCGCACACAGCACTTTTTGCAGGGTCATTCGACCCATACACAATAGGACACCACTCGCTTGTGGAGCGTGCCCTGCAGATGTTCGACAAAGTCATCATCGCCGTTGGCTGCAACAGCGAAAAAGGCAGCAGCATGACTGCCGACGAGCGTGTGGAAGCCATTGCCGCACACTACAGGGGCAACAACCGTGTCGAGGTGCGCGCCTACAACGGCCTCACCATGGACTTTGCACACGAGGTGGGCGCAACCGTGCTGCTACGCGGTGTGCGCAACATCAAGGACTTTGAGTATGAACGCGAACTCGCCGATGTAAACAAGCAACTTGGCGGCATCGACACCGTGCTGCTGGTGAGCGAGCCAGGCTACTCATCGGTGAGCAGCAGCGTAGTACGCGAACTCATGCGCTACGGCAAGGATGTGAGCGAATTGTTGCCGTAATACAGTCCGTGCTTTGTCATTCTGACGATAGGAAGAATCCCTGAAGCGTGATTGTAGAGATACTTCACTTTGTTCAGCATGACAATTAAACGAAAACTATTTGAAACAAGTAAACGATACATATATGAAAAAACTCTTTTTGATTATAACTACACTGTTCCTGTCAATGACAGCACAGGCACAGCAGATGCCCGACCACATCATTAAACTGATGTACGCCGGCAACATCATCGACAACTTCTATGTTGACGATGCCGACAACAACAAAATTGCCGAGGAGGGCATAAAGGCCATGCTCAAGACCCTCGACCCCCACTCTACATACACCGACCCCAAGGAGACAAAAGCACTCCTTGAGCAGATGGAGGGCAGCTTCGGTGGCATCGGCATACAGTTCAACATCGTATCGGACACCCTGTATGTGATACAGACCACCCTTAACGGCCCTTCAGAGCGCGCAGGCCTGCTCCCCGGCGACAAGATTGTCACCGTCGACGGTGAAACCATTGCAGGCGTAAAGAAGGAACGCAGCGAGATAATGAACTGTCTGCGTGGCGAGAAGGGCACAACAGTGAACATTGAGGTTGTACGCCGTGGCGTAGACCGCAAGATACCCTTTACTCTTGTACGCGACAACATAAGCACCGAGACCGTAGACGCTGCATACATGATTGACAAGCAGAACGGTTACATACGCATCACCACATTCGGCGCAAAGACACATGGCGAATTTGTAACCAAGCTCGACTCGCTGAAGAAGAAGGGCATGAAGAACCTCATCCTTGACCTCAGCGGCAACGGCGGTGGCTATCTCAACTCTGCTGTAGACATTGTAGGAGAGTTCATTGACGAGGAGAGCCTTGTAGTATATACCGAAGGCAAGAACAGCCCACGTAGCAATTACCATGCATACAGTGGCGGCAAGTTCCGCAAGGGTAAACTTGTAGTAATTGTCGACGAGACATCGGCATCGGCATCGGAGATTCTTGCCGGCGCGGTACAGGATTGGGACCGTGGCATCATCGTCGGCCGCCGCACATTCGGCAAAGGCCTTGTACAGCGTCCCTTCCAGTTGCCCGACGGTTCAATGATACGCCTCACCATCGCGCGCTACTACACACCCACGGGGCGTTGCATACAGAAGCCCTACGACAACGACTCGGTAAAATATGAGGACGACCTGCTCAACCGCTACAACAGCGGCGAGATGACAAGTGCCGACAGCATACACTTCCCCGACTCATTGAAGACATACACCCTGCGCCTCGAGCGCCCCGTGTATGGCGGTGGCGGTATCATGCCCGACTATTTTGTACCGGTGGACACCATGAAATACACCAAGTACCACCGTTCATTGGCAGCAAACGGAAGCATCATCCAGACATCTCTGCGCTACCTCGACGAGAACCGCGAGAAACTCAATGCCCAGTACCCCACAATCAAGGATTTCGAGAAGAATTTCGAGGTTGATGAGGCGTTCGTCGAGATGCTCAAACAGCAGGGAATAAAGGATAATGTGAAGCTCGAGGGTGGCGACGAAGAGTTTGAGCGCTCACTCCCCGAACTGAAGAAACAGTTAAAACAGCTCATCGCACGCGACCTTTGGGATATGAATCAGTTCATGTGGTTGTATAACAAGGACAGCGACCTGTTCAATAAAGCATACGAGCTTATCAAGGAGAAGAAGTTTGATAAATTGATGATAAAGTAAATACGGAAATCAGGAGCAACAAGAGTTGTTCCTGATTTTTGTATTATACCTTCTTGCAAACCACCAGCACTTTGTCTCCTTTTGCTACGGTCGTTGCAAAGATATAATTCTCGCCGCCGTCGGCAAGCTTCAGACGCTTGCGCAGCACCTGCACACTCTCGGGGAAATTACGCACAGTGATATTCGCCTTCTGCAAGGCCTGTACCCTCTTGATTTCGGCCTTTGAAAAGCCAAGCACCTCCTGAACCTCAAAGACACGGCCGGGGAAATCACCGATGCACTCATCGGCGGTATATAGCTGGCTGTTAGGATGCAGTTTCTTCAACCCGAACCTCTGCGACAGCGAGTTATGGCAACCGGCCTTTTGAATTGAGGCATTGGGCTCATAAAGATAACGCCCCACCTCGCTGCAATATGCAGCAGACAACGCACTCTCCTCGTCCTGTGTAAAGGAAAACTGCTGCACGCCATCCTTCAATATATTCACACAATGAACCATGCAGGCAGCAGCCTTCTCGCGCCCAAGAACAAACAGCAACTCCTTGCACTCATTGTTCACCGCCACCACATGCACCGCCGTCACACTTGTCAACTGGCGGCAGGCAAGAGTGATGTCAAGCATTGGAGAGCATTTCACCATCACATTCGCAGCCTTGGCAAGCAGCGCATCCTCAAGCTCCACCACATTGGGTTCGCAGTCCGATAGTGCCACCACCTTGCGACCATCACCGTCGCGGCGTGCAGGGTCAACGAAAATCCAGTCAAGCTGTGGCAACGACGCGAGCAACTCCTCGCTGTTGCCGTTCATCACCCGCGTATTACCGAGCCCAAGCAAAGCAAAATTGGCAGTGGCAATCTCGCACAGACGCTCATTGCGCTCAATGTAGAACGCCTGTTCAAAGCCACGGGAGATATAACTGAAATCAATGCCAAAGCCACCCGTCAAATCGGCAAAGGCAGCACCGGCCA
The DNA here is from genome assembly GCA_017381475.1 of Bacteroidaceae bacterium. Classification (GTDB taxonomy): domain Bacteria; phylum Bacteroidota; class Bacteroidia; order Bacteroidales; family Bacteroidaceae; genus HGM04593. The sequence continues at coordinate 5,728 of JAFOCD010000064.1, read as the reverse complement.
CCAACGCCGCCTTGTAGCGCGCTGTGCGCTCGCTCGAACACTGCTCCATTGATATTTTAGGTGGATAGATTATACCATCGACAGCCGACCACGCAGGGAGTTTCTCACGCGCCTGTTTGTAGCCCTCAATCTGCACCACAGCCTCGCGCACATCCACGCCGGGGTAACGCCCCGCCTGCAGTGCAAGCGTGCGCGTATCGTCGTTTCTGTGGGTTCTGATGAATTCTATGGTTGCAGTGTCAAGCATGGCAGTTCTATTGTTTTCCCCGCGAAGATAATAAAAAACTGTTAGGCATGAAAGGGGCAACACTTAGATTAAAGATTCATCTACTCCGGCATCAGCCCGGCAGTTGCCCATCAGGGCAACTGAACTACCTTTAGGGCGTTTGGGTTTGCTTTATAGCAAACAAACTCCTCCCCTCTTTGAGGTGGAGGTGGCACGGAGTACCGGAGGGGAGCATTACCTGTATCAGCCAAGCGCTTGCACACCGGGCAAGTGTTGCCCATCGGGGCAACTGAATAGCCTTTTAGGCGTTTGTAGGAGTTTTACTCTGTAGTTCTTGCCCATCGGGGCAACTGAATGGCCTTTTAGCCCTTTTCGCCCTTTTGGGCATTCTGGGCATTAAAAAAGAAAGGCGAGGAATATTCCTCGCCATTGCTTTTTAGTCCCAAAGGTTACCCCATTGACTCGTTTTGCTCATCGCAACCCACACGGCGCGAACTATGCCCGCGCTACGCGTGACCTATTGCTGCAAAACTCGTCGATAGGTCAATTTGTGGATTACTGCCACAAATTACCCCACTCACCGCGGCTGCCGCCTGAGAGCTGACCACCGTTTGAGGTATCTACAGTCTTGTCGTTATCCAATTTCAATGAAGCTGCAAGCATTGACTCCGCCTCAACATTTACCTCTACCATGAGAGGTGATACATAGTTCTTTTTCATATATCGTAAAATTCTTTATTCGTTTTGTTTTTAAGAATCTCCTTACGCGCACAATGTCATCCTGACAGAGCGCAGCGTCGGAAGGATCTCTTTTTTTTGGACAGAAGAACAGAAGAACAAAAAAGCAATCTTCGCGTAATACTCGTAAAGCCCGAGCAACATTCTTGTTGCAAATGCACCGAGGTGCATTTAATAAAACAAATTTGATGAGAACTGCACGCAAACTGCTTGTATGCAGTTCTCTTAATTTGTTTTTTTCTTCGGTTTTACGCCATAGAACTTATGTACTTATGTACTTATGTCTAAAACTTATTTCACAAGGGCGGGCGAACCGCCCTCGCTTTCCTATTTTCTAATAAGTGAGATAAAAAGGATGAAGTTCAAGGCTTGCGAAGCCCGATAAACCGCAGTTTACTTTTGTGTAAATGAGGATTTAGAGGGCAAGCGTAACGCAGAAATTCGCCTTTTTAATCACTTATTACTTTACAAGTGTTTTTTTACCATTTACAATATAAATACCAGGAGCTGTAATTTCCTCTACACGGCGGCCGGTGAGGTCGAAGATAGCCTTAACCTCGTTCTCAACCTCTACATTCTCAATTGCAGTTGTACCCTCGCCGAAACGGAAGCTGTAAGAAGCAGCACCATTAGCAACACTTGCAGGCAAGTATGCCTTGTTGGCGTTGTTCAACCAAACACCACCAGCCATATCAGCCTTGTAAAGACCAACCTCGCCATCTACAACACCAAGGACATAAGCCTCCTTTGTTATATACTCATTCTTGAGTGTACCTTCCATTACATTCTCAACTGTTGCTGTTTCTTCTGTAACCTCAAAGGTATATTCAGCCTCTTCTGCCTCAACAATAACAGCTGTGTTTGCAGGGAGAATACCCTCAACCTGATTCAAATTAACAACAGTACCGTCAATCTCATCAATCACATAGCAGTTAACATCCTCTGGGATAATAACATTGTAACCCAAGTACATTGTAGCCCAACCAGCCTCTGTTACATTAAGAACGTAATCAGCAACAGTTGAAACATCCACCTTATAGATACTTACATCAGTCTGACCGCTACCATAAGCAGAGAAAATCTTAGGGCTGTTAGAATTGTTAAATCTCAGCCAGTTACGAGTTCCCTCACTTGCTTTTACTGTCGCTACACCAGTTCCTGTAATCTCAACAGTCCAGCTTGCTTTCGCATCCACTGTTGCCTGTGTTTTCAAATGGTTGCTACTAGAAGATGCTGCATACAAATAACCATCACCAACATTGAAAGCATAAGTTCCATCGGTTTTACCATCCTCCAGAGTGATGACCTGAACGTCAGATGTGATAGAAACAGCGTCTTCATTCTTCTCAATAGCTACAGAACCACGGTTATTGCCATTCTGTGTAGTTGAAAGAGCGTAATCATAGTTTGTAGCAACAATTACAATCTGGTCACCGACTGCCAACTCTGCAGCGTCTGTAACCAAAGTCGCAGTCTCGGCATTACCTGCAGAAGCTGCCGCCTGCAACTGGAACTTGTTCTCTACAACAGAGCTTTCATAGCCACCCTCCTCAATTGCAATAACCTTGAGAGTAGCATCTGCCTTGATTGTCAAAGGTTCAGTATACTCCGTACTCTCTGCAGTAGGATTCTTGCCATCCAATGTATAGTAAGCCTTTGCGTTTTCAGCTTTAATAGTCACAACGAGCTCATTCTCAAACTTGCCATCGCCATCGAAAGAAACGACAGGAGTAGCAGCCACGCGAGTATAAGTCTTTGAAACAACAGCACTCTCGTTCTCGCCGTTAACAGCCTTTGCATAGATTGTTGTGTCATCTGTGATTGTGATTGCACCGGCATATTCTACAAACTCACCATCCTCGCTGTAAGAATAATATACCTTACCGGCTGCAGCTGTTATCTCAACATCGTATGAGCCAACAAATGTCGCATTGCCAGAGAATCTTGGAGCCTCTACATAAGTATCAGCTTTCTCAGTGTACTTGTAGATGCAAATAGCCTTCTGTGAAGCAGAAGAATAACAAGCGAACAAACTACTTGACTGGTTGTACTGCATAACATTGCGTGTGTAAGTACCCTGTGCCTTAACAGTTGCGGTACCATTTGCAGCGATTGTAATTGCCCAACTTCCGTTATCATTGTTTGTTGTCTGGGTTCTCAAATAATTTGAAGAAGAAGATGCTGCATACAAATAGCCGCTACCGGTATAGAATGCAAAAGTATTGCTTTTTGTACCAGCTTTAAGTTCAAATTCCTGAACGCCAGATGTCCAAGAAACCTCATTGCCACTCTTTGTTACAGCAGCCTGACCACGGTTATTGGAATTCTGTGTTTTTGAGATTGCATAGTTGTAATCATTTGCAACGATAACAACCTTGTCACCAACATTCAAATCAGAGGCACTGGTAACCTTGGTCCAAACTTGCGCCTGTACTCCCGCAAATGCAAAGAGCACGGCAAAAATTGAAAGTAAAAATTTTTTCATAATAATTAGATTTATAATTTGTTTTGTGTTTTATCCTATCATCTCCCCTCCGGCTTCAAAAACAAGTTTTGAAACCCCCTCCCCTCGGCAGCGAGTGGAGGGGCTTTTGTTCTAAAGGTTCTACTGTGTATTACTGAGGTTTGAATAAAAAGAGCTATTTTTAGGCTTGCGAAGGCTCCAAATACCGCAGTTTACTTTGCGTAAATGAGGATTTTGGAGACAAACGTAACAACAAAAGAGCCTTTTTAGTCCACCTCAGAGCCAAGGTCACAATAAGCCGGCGCAAAGGTACTGCTTTAATATTTATTAACCAAACTTTTACACATAAATATACCCCTCAAAATTTCTACAAAACGCCTAAAAATCAGGGACAAAAGCAATGTATTGACAAATGAACGCAATCAATTTCTTTTTTTGACAGAAGTACAGAAGTACAAAAGATTTAGCGGCGCATAATAATACATTGATACTTCTGCTACGGGCGACATGAGATCTTCACGTTTTTTTTCGAAATATGGAGCAACAGCTATATTATTGCTACAAGAAAGGGCACGGCGCACCCAATGCAAACACCTTGCCATTTTCAAAAATACCCAGATTGCCTGCGAAAGTTGCATTTTTTTATCAACTTTCGCAGGCAATCGCCACTTTTTGGTTCTACAAGTCAGGAACGAAAAAGGTCGTCTGCGCTTGTTTAATTAAAGACAGAAGTACATAAGTACAAAAGATTTAGCGCATAGTACAATACATGATACAGTGCAAAAATAATAGAAATATCCCTTAGTGCCCAAAGGGGCAACAAGGGCGAAAAGGCCTAAAAGGCCGTCCAGTTGCCCCGATGGGCAACGCTTGCCTGACGGCAAGCGCAAGGCTGACGCAAGTAATACTCCCCTCCGGCACTCCGTGCCACCTCCACCTCAAAGAGGGGAGGAGCTTGTTTGCTATAAAGCAAACCCAGTTGCCCGTCAGGGCAAAATGCCTTTTGGCCCTTTTAGCCCTTGTCGCCTTTTTGGCCTTTAATTATCGCTGCCCTTTATGCCATTTTTGGCCTTACTAAAAAACAGCAAAAAGGGCTGACACATCGGCCAGCCCCTACAAGTTTATCGATTGAAGAATCCCTGCTTCTCTAGCTCTTCCGCTACTACAAGCAGCTCCTTATACCACTCCTCGCCAAAGCGTTCGATGAGGGGTTCTTTCAAGAACTCGTATGCTTTTATTCCTTTGCGGCGGCCTTTAATAAAGGCACTGCTGCAGACATCCCACTTATGGAGGTTGACACCTATCATGTCACCAACCTTGCGCAGGCGAACGGGATAGAGATAGCACGATATAGGCTTGCGCCACGAGGTGCGACCCTCGCGGTAGGCCTTGTCTATCAAGCAGATGCAGTTGCCTTTTTCGTCACGCGAAGCAAAGACGCAGTCCTTGCCGTTCACGATTGATGTTACAAGGTCGCCGTCGCGGTCGTTATATACCACGCCCTGCTCCTCGACAACGGCACGAGCCTCGGGGGTCATCTCGTCCTCGATTACCTCGAGTGCTTCTTCGAGCTTTTCAACCTCTTCCATCAACACCGGCGCGCCGGCATCACCCTCGACACAGCAAGCACCCTTGCAGTGCGTGAAGTTACAGAAGAAGTACTCCTGAAAAAGGTCGAATGAGACTATTGTATTACCTATCTGTACCATAATATCAACGGGAATGGCTAAAAAGCAATCTGCTGCGTTACACGAAACCCCAAACATCCTCATTTACTTTAGTAAACTGCGGTATTTGGGGTTTCGCAAGCCTTGCATCTTCTCTTTTTATCCTATTCCCTGTTTTGGAAGGATTTTATTTCTTTTATTTTTAAATCAACGCCTTGCCGGTCATCTCTGCAGGTGCTTCCAAGCCCATGATCTTGAGGATTGTTGGAGCAACGTCGGCGAGGATACCATCCTCGATTGTTGCATTCTCCTGGTTTGTAACATACACACAAGGAACAGGGTTCAATGAGTGTGCTGTGTTTGGAGAACCGTCAGCGTTCACTGCGTTGTCGGCGTTACCGTGGTCGGCAATGATGATTGACTCGTAACCGTGGTTGCGTGCTGCCTCAATTACATCCTTCAAGCATGCGTCAACTGCAAGGACTGCCTTCTCGATTGCGCTGTAGATACCGGTGTGACCAACCATGTCGCTGTTAGCGAAGTTTACAACGATGAAGTCGAACTTCTCGCTGTTGATCTCGTTAACGAGCTTCTCCTTAACCTCGTATGCGCTCATCTCGGGCTGCAAATCGT
>JAFOCD010000063.1 GCA_017381475.1 Bacteroidaceae bacterium | reverse complement strand
TTTCCTCTGCTTGCCCGGCTGTTCGCTGTGATTTTGATGGTGCCGGTTTTAAAATATTACCATTGTACGCACTATAATGAATAGGGTACGTCAATGAATCTTCTTCGCAAAGACATTCCCCGCCAAGGGCGGATAGTTACGTGTAAGCGAGCGAAAGCAATTTCAAAGAAGTTAAAATGGCTGTTAATTCAATACATCAATAAGCTATATCCCAAACTTAAAGCAAACAGAATTATCCACACCTTTTTGCGACTGAGCCCTTTTAGCCCTTAAAGCCTTTTTCCCCCTTTTTAAATTTTAATTTCCTTCCTTTGAAGTTTTGTTAAAAGAATGAAAATGATTACTTTCACGGATAATTCATTATTCAGGTTTTTTATGAAAAAACAATTTTATCTTCTTTTTGGCATTTTGGTGGCATTCTCGTCGCTTTTTGTCTCTTGCGATGAGAACGGGCCTGATTCAGACCCTACCATCTGCAAGATAACCGTAATGAAAGATGGTGACGGCACAGTTGCCATTACCAGCTACATTGGCATGTCGGTTAATGTACTTATAGGTAATCAGGTGGAGGTTGTTGCCACCCCTGCTGTTGGCTGTGCATTCACAGGATGGTACTTAAGTGACGGTGAAACATTAGTAAGCACCGAAGCAAAATTTATATTTACAGCATCGGAAAACACAACCCTGATAGCACGGTTTACCAGACTTTCAAACCTTGTTGATGGCTACGAATATGTTGACCTCGGTCTCAGTGTCAAATGGGCTACCTGCAATGTAGGTGCATCAAAGCCAGAGGAGTACGGCGGATATTACGCTTGGGGTGAAACCGAGGAAAAGAGTAATTATGATTGGAGCACCTACAAATGGTGCAACGGTAGTTATGATACAATGACCAAGTATTGCACAAACAGCAGTCGTGGCACTGTTGATAATAAGACCGTTCTTGACCCACAGGACGACATTGCTCACGTAAAATGGGGCGGTACCTGGCGTATGCCTACAAAGGCTGAACAAGACGAACTACGCAACAACTGCACCTGGACCTGGATAACCCAAAACGGTGTAAAAGGTTACGAAGTAACCGGCCCTAACGGTAACAGTATCTTCCTCCCGGCTGCGGGCTACCGCGACGGTACGGATCTCGACCGCAGTGGCGGCAACGGCTACTACTGCTCGAACTCGTTGAACGAAGGCGCCAGCTTCAGCGCGTACCTCTTGAACTTGGGTAGTAGCTACTACGCCTTGGACGACGGCGGCCGCTACTACGGTTTCAGTGTGCGCCCTGTCTCAGAATAAAGCAAAGCTTTATCGATGAGCTTTTTGGTGCTAAGTCACGCGTAGCATCGCGTTAAGTGATGCCGCGTGGGGCACTTGAAATAAAGCGAATCAATAATTTGCTGACAGCATGCCCTTGTGTGCTGTAAGTTTTATTTGCGTTCTTCCGGATTTGCCGGGAGAACGCATTTTATAATTTGTTTATCTCGCTCGTTTTTGCTATATTCGCCAAATTAAATTATCTTTGCAAAATTGAAAAGAAAATAAACGTTTATTACAATATGAAAAAGAAATTTCCAGTATATAACCAGTTGAATCTGCCTCTGATAAACAAAGAGGTTCTGGAAGAGTGGGAGAAAGAGGACTTGTTCTCCAAAAGTATGACCGAGCGCGAGGGTGCTCCTTCGTTTGTGTTCTTCGAGGGACCTCCATCGGCTAACGGTATGCCGGGTATTCACCACGTTATGGCGCGCAGCATAAAGGATACTTTCTGTCGTTTTAAGACAATGAAGGGTTTCCAGGTTAAGCGTAAGGCCGGTTGGGATACACACGGCTTGCCTGTTGAGCTTGGTGTCGAGAAGAAGTTGAATATCACAAAAGAGGATATTGGTAAGAAGATTTCGGTTGATGATTACAACCGTAACTGCCGCGAGGAGGTAATGAAGTACACTCGCGAGTGGACCGATCTTACCCGCAAGATGGGTTATTGGGTTGACCTTGAGAATCCTTACATTACATACGAGAATAGCTATATCGAGTCTTTGTGGTGGCTGTTGAAGCAGCTTTACAACAAGGATTTGCTCTACAAGGGTTATACAATACAGCCATATTCGCCTGCTGCAGGTACAGGTTTGAGTTCACATGAGCTAAACCAACCGGGTTGTTATCGCGATGTCAAGGATACAACTGCGGTTGCACAGTTCCGTATGCTTGATCCAAAGCCCGAAATGACAGCATGGGGTACACCATACTTCATTGCATGGACAACAACACCATGGACATTGCCTTCAAATACTGCGCTCTGCGTTGGTCCCAAGATTGACTATGTGGCTGTGCAGACATACAATGCATACAATGGCCAGCCTGTGACATTGGTTCTTGCCAAGGCTTTGTTGGCTGCTCACTTCAACCCTGCCGGTGCCGAAATACCTCTCGAAGATTATAAACCAGGCGACAAGGTGATTCCTTACAAAGTGATTGCCGAGTACAAGGGTAGTGACCTTGTTGGCATGCACTACGCACAGTTGTTCCCATGGGTGAAACCTGTGAAAAAGGAGGGTGATGCTGTTGTTGATGCGTCAGCAGAAGCCTTCAGAGTTATTCCTGGTGATTACGTTACTACAGAGGATGGTACTGGTATCGTTCACATCGCTCCGACATTTGGTGCCGACGATGCTTTCGTTGCCAAGGCTGCGGGTATCCCTTCGCTCTTTATGATCAACAAGAAGGGTGAGACACGTCCGATGGTTGACTTTACCGGTAAGTTCTGGGCAATCGATGAACTTGACGATGATTTTGTTGCGAACTTTGTAAATGTTGAAGAGTATTCAAAATATGCTGCGGCTTATGTAAAGAATGCCTACGATCCACAATATACACTTGACGGCCGTTACGATGACAAGGCGGCTGCAAAGGCCGAGACTCTTGATGTGGTGCTCTGTATGGTTCTCAAGCAGGCAGGTCTTGCGTTCAAGATTGAGAAGCATGTACACAACTACCCACACTGCTGGCGTACAGACAAGCCCGTGCTTTACTATCCGCTCGACAGCTGGTTTGTGCGTGCATCGCAGATGAAGGAGCGCATGAGCGAGCTTAACAAAACCATTACATGGAAACCAGAGTCTACAGGTACAGGCCGTTTCGGCAAGTGGCTTGAAAACCTCAACGACTGGAACTTGAGCCGTAGCCGCTACTGGGGTACTCCGCTTCCAATCTGGACAAGTGAGGATGGCGAGGCAATCTGCATCGGTTCGGTAGCAGAACTCTATGACGAGATTGAGAAGGCTGTTGCAGCCGGTGTGATGGCAAGCAACCCATACAAGGATAAAGGTTTTGTGCCAGGTGACTACAGCAAGGCAAATTATGACAAGATTGACTTGCACCGTCCTTATGTCGATGATATCAAGCTTGTATCTTCGACAGGAAAGGTTATGACACGCGAACTTGATCTTATTGACGTGTGGTTCGACTCGGGTGCAATGCCATATGCGCAGATTCACTATCCGTTCGAGAACAAGGAGATTCTTGACAGCCGTGCAGTATATCCTGCCGATTTTATTGCCGAGGGTGTTGACCAGACACGTGGATGGTTCTATACTCTGCACGCAATTGCGACAATGGTATTCGATACCGTTGCCTTCAAGACTGTGATTTCAAATGGTCTTGTGCTTGACAAGAATGGAGACAAGATGTCAAAGCGTCTTGGCAATGCGGTAGACCCATTCGATACAATCGAGAACTACGGTAGCGATGCGTTGCGTTGGTATATGATTACAAACTCTGCTCCATGGGACAATTTGCGTTTCAACGAGGAGGGAGTCAAGGAGGTTACACGCTCATTCTTCGGTAAGCTTTACCAGACATATAGCTTCTTTACAATGTATGCAAATGTTGACGGCTTTACATATTCTGAGCCCGATGTTCCGCTTGCAGAGCGTCCCGAGCTTGACCGTTGGATATTGTCAGCCTTGAATACATTGGTAAAGAATGTCAATGCTTGCTTGAATGACTACGAGCCTACAAAGGCTGGTCGTTTGATACAGGATTTTGTTATAGATAACGTAAGTAACTGGTTTGTACGTTTGAGCCGCAAGCGTTTCTGGGGTTCTGACCAGAGCGCAGACAAACTCTCGGCATACCAGACACTCTACACCTGCCTTGAGACTGTAGCACGCCTTATGGCTCCTATTGCGCCATTCTATGCCGAGCGTCTCTATCAGGACTTGACATCAGTGACTGGCCGGGGCGATGCAACATCTGTTCACCTTGCGAAGTACCCCGAATGTGACGAGCAGTGTGTGGACACAGAGTTGGAGTACCGCATGAAACTAGCACAGCAGATATCTTCAATGGTACTTGCGCTCCGTAAGAAAGAGGCGCTTATTGTACGTCAGCCTCTGCAGAAAATTGCTATCCCTGCAGCCGATGAGGTTATGAAATCACGTATTGAGGCAGTCAAGCAGCTCATTCTCAGCGAGGTTAACGTGAAGGAACTTGTTTTTGTTGAGGGTGACGGTATACTTGTTAAAAAGATCAAGTGTAACTTCCGTACTCTTGGAAAGAAGTTCGGCAAGTTGATGAAGAGTGTGAACGAGACTGTCATAAACATGTCGCAGGAGCAGATTGCAGAACTTGAGAAGAACGGAAACATTACATTGCGGGTTGAGGGTGTTGATGCGCTCATTGAACTTGCCGATGTTGAGATTTTCAGCGAGGATGTTCCAGGATGGACTGTTGCCAACGAGGGCGCGTTGACAGTGGCGCTTGATGTTGAGGTTACTGACGATTTGCGTCGCGAGGGTATTGCGCGTGAAATCGTGAAGAAAATCCAGGCTATGCGCAAGGACAGCGGCTTTGATATTGTTGACCGCATTTCGGTTGAGATTGCAAGCAGCGAAGCTACTGATGCAGCTGTAGAGCAGTTCAACAGCTATATCTGCAACCAGGTGCTTGCCGATGAACTCAAGATAAGTGATGGCGTTGAGAGTGATACTGTCGTTGAACTTGATGATGTTGCTGTAAAACTTTCGGTAAGAAAACTTTGAAAATACTATAAATTAACTAACCATAATAATTGATTGAGATATGTCAGAAAAAGTTCGTTATTCAGATGAGGAGTTGGCGGAATTCCGCGAAGTGATCATGCAGAAACTGGAGCTCGCCAAGAGAGACTATGACCAGATAATGAGAGCGTTGCGCCACGAGGATTCAAATGATGTTGCCGATACTTCGCCAACATACAAAGGATTGGAGGATGGCAGCGATGCAGCGTTCCTTGAGGAGCAGATGCAGATTGCTGGTCGTCAGGCCAAGTTTATTCAGGGCTTGCAGGCTGCACTTGTTCGCATTGAGAACAAAACATATGGTATTTGCCGCGAAACAGGTAAACTTATTGCAAAAGAACGACTCATGGCAGTACCTCATGCAACTTTGAGTATAGAAGCAAAGAAAAACCGTTGATTAGGAAATGAAATTGCCCACGAAATCCCGTCCATGGATTATTTTAGCACTAATAGTGCTGGCGCTTGTCGTTGACCAGGTGATTAAGATACAGGTCAAGACGAATATGTCTTTGGGCGAAAGTATATCGGTGTTTGGAAACTGGTTCGAAATCAGTTTCGTTGAAAATAATGGTATGGCTTTTGGAATGGAGTTCTTGGGCAAGACTTTCCTGACCCTCTTCCGTATCGTTGCTATCGGCTTCTTGGTCTGGGTGCTACACGCGCTGCTTAAAAGCGGAAAATATCCATTTGGCTTCATTGTCTGTGTCGCGCTTATATTGGCAGGTGCTGCGGGCAATCTGATAGACTGTCTATTCTATGGTGAGATATTCACATCGAGCTATGGTCAGGTTGCAGAATTCGTTTCGTTTGGTGATGGGTATGGCTCGTTTATGCATGGCAGGGTTGTGGACATGTTCCATTTCACACTGACATGGCCCGATTGGATGCCACTTGTCGGTGGAGGTAGAATTTTTGATCCGGTCTTTAATTTTGCCGATGCATGTATCAGTTGCAGTGTGATTGTAATGCTTATATGGTACCGTAAGTGTATCTTCAAAAAATAGTGTGGCATAATGCGCTGCAAGCTCGTAAATATAATAGTTGTATTCTCGCTTCTCTTCCTTTGTTCCTGCCGTGTGGAGATGCCAAAGGATGTTATCCCTCCTGACAAGATGGAGGCTATTCTATATGATTATCATTTAGTGCAGTCTATGGAGGGGGTGGCATATACATCGGGCGATTACAAAGGTAAACTTTTCTATCGTGGAGTGTTTGACAAGCATCATGTCACGAAAGAAATGTTTGACTCTGCACTTGTGTGGTATAATCGCAATCCAAAGTATATGGTGGAGATATATGAGAATTTGGAGTCGCGAATGCAGCGTGAAGTGAACGCTTTGGCATCGCTGAAATCGTCACGTGTCTATGGAGTTGATTTGAATTTTGCTCACTTGAATTCAAATATTTCGGAATTGTGGACAAGTCACAATGTAAGGATGCTTTCGGCAGTGCCACTTAACAACAAACTTGCATTTTCTTTTACAACTCCCAAAGACTCAACTTTTGTGACAGGTGACAGCCTTTCGTTCTCATTCAACACGATGTTTATCTCTCCGTTGAAGGGGGCTGTCAACCAGCAGGCCTATGCAGCTGTGTATGTTGAATATACAGATAATACAGTGGGTAGTTATGCGCTTGAGGTTGACTCCTCGGGGCATTACGAATTGCATGTTCCAAGGAATTATAAGAGCCGCCTGAAATCCATGGATGGATATGTGTATTATTGTGATGATGACACAACCAATGAGTCAAAACTTGTTGTCAGCGATATCTCTTTGCGAAGGTTGCATCCTGTTCAAAGCAAGTCGTCGGCCAAAAATAGGTGATGAATGATGCTGTATTTGGCTCGTAAACTTCATTTGCCTTCGGGTGAGTTCCTCTCCAGGTATGTTGTGTGCGTGGATGACGGTGAGGTGATGTGGTGGACTCCCTTTGAATCTGAATGTCAGTCAATGATTTTTGCCGAGGAACTTCTTCTCTCCCCATCCCCTGATTTGTTATCGTTCCATGCTGGTGATGCGGTGTCTTTCTATACGTCAGGGGTGCTGTATCTCTATGAAGTTGCTCCAAGTGGCGAATTACATAGAATCTATTGACTTATTGCTCAATTCGGCGGCGGAACTCGCTGCAGATGATAGCTGTTGCTACTGATACATTCAATGACTCCGATGTCTCGCATCCGGCAGGGTAGTTTGGTATGAAAAGTCTTTCGTTTACCAAGGCACTGCACTCCTTGCTTATGCCGTTTCCTTCATTTCCCATTATAATCAACCCCTTGTTGCAGAGTTCCTTTCCATATATGTTCTCTCCGTCAAGGAATGTGCCATATATCGGCGTCTTATCTTTGAGTGATGCTATGTACTCCGGCAAGTCCAGATAATGTACCCTGACTCTTCCAATCGCTCCCATAGTGGCCTGTATTGTCTTTGGATTATAGACATCGGCTGTGCCGATAGAGCAGAAAATGTTCTTTATGCCAAACCAATCGGCTATTCGTATTATTGTTCCAAGGTTTCCTGGATCCTGTACATTGTCGAGCGCAAGGCACAACTCGTTGCATGGCACTGTGAGTTTGGCTTGTTCTTCGGGCTGGTGGAATATTGCAAGTACACCCTGTGGCGCTTGCTGAAAACTGGCGCGTCGCATCTCGTCATTGCTTACCTCAATGGTTTCAATACCACGAGGTAATTCATGCTCCTGCAACCATTCATGTGTCGCTATCAGTTTGTCTACTTTCAGGCCTGAATTTATAAGGTCTAAGACGGTTTTTCCACCTTCGGCAACAAAAAGTCCACTCTCTTTTCTCTGTTTTTTATTCTCGAGTGCCGAAATGCGTTTCTGCAGTGCTTTGCTCAACATTATTTTTATGTTTAGTTGTATTAAAGTGGTACAAATCTACCTTAAATCTTTCAAGTTTTTACTATATTTGTACAATAATTTTAGGGGTAATTCCACAGTTGGTGTAATTTGTTCCTGAAAAGACGCAGATAACAATGTCATTGAGAAAAATAATATATCTATTATCGTCTTTATTGTTGCTTGGTTCGTGCTCGGTGAAAAAGTTTATTCCCGAGGGCGAGTACTTGCTCAATGATGTTGATATCATATCAAATACAAACTCTGCAAATGCATTGAAGGCCTCTAACTATGTTAGGCAGAAACCAAACGCGAAATGGTTCAGTCTTGTCAAGGTTCCAATGTATACCTACGCACTCTCCGGGCTCGATTCCACAAAGTGGAACAACCGTGTCTTGCGTCGTCTTGGTGAGAAACCTGTCATATACAGCGAGACACTTGCCGAGAAAACAAGAAAGAATATAGAGCAGATGCTCCAGAATGACGGCTATTTGCATGCAACGGTTGATTTGGAACCTGTGTTCAATGAAAAGAGCCGCCGCGCTACAGCTGTCTATTATCTTCACGAAAAGGAAAGGTATTACATCTCTGAGTTTAATATGGTAAGTGAGGACAAGGCTGTGGGTGATATCATCATTGCAGACTCTGCGTCATCAATGGTCAAGGTTGGTATGCCATTCAGTGTGGATGGTATGGAGATGGAAAGGCGTCGTATTGCTAGTTTGCTTAAAGACCAGGGATATTACCGTTTTCAGAAAGAATACATTACATACACAGCTGATACAACCCGTCACTCAAATAAAGTGAAGTTGACCATGACTGTTTCCGGTTTTATCCCGGCTGTCAATGCAGAGCCTGTGGATCATTGTGTATACTCCATTGGAAAGGTCTATTTTGTTGCAAATGCAGGCCTGCATCTTGATGATGCAATTTTTGAGCAGTGTGATACTCTTGATTATGGAGAGTTTGCTCTCATCTATAATGGAAGTCCTGTTGTTCGCACAAAGAAGTTGCTCGACAATAATTATCTTATTCCGGGAGAACTGTTTTCGCAGAGTAATGTTGACAGGACATACAGCGCATTCTCACAGCTTCCGGCACTTAAATACACCACGGTGCGAATGCAGGAACGCCCTGACACAACAGTTCTTGATTGCTACATAATGTATGAGCAGAACAAGCGTTGCTCTATTGGTCTGGACCTTGACGGTACGAATACTGCCGGTAATTTTGGCGCAATGGCGTCCATGACTGTGTCCGACAAGAATCTTTTCAAAGGATCGGAACAACTTTCATTCAGGGTCTTTGCCGCATACGAGGCGGTTGCCGATCTCAAGGGATACAGTGGCAAGAGTTTCTTTGAATATGGAGCTGAACTTAGTCTTCGATTCCAGGGTGGTTTGCTTTCATCGTTGGTTCCTGTTGATAAGAGGAAACTAGTGTCGTCGTCTTTGTTTTCACTAAAATACAATTCTCAGGACCGTCCCGAATTCAACCGTAGGCTCATCTCCGGAACATGGAGCTACATGTGGAGTCGCAAGAAAGAGGCGCAGCACAAAATTGATGTCCTTGATCTCAACTACATATATGTCCCATGGATTTCGGACACTTTCAAGAGAGAATATCTGGACAGTATATCCAACCGCAACTCGATACTCAAATACAATTATGAGAATCTGTTGATTACAAAACTTGGCTATTCATACTCTTATAATTCCTCAATGGCGGAGAAAAACCGCTTTGAGCGTGTTGCCTATTCGTTGCGTACAAATGTTGAGTGTTCGGGAAATTTGCTCTATGGTGTTACTTCGCTCTTCAATACTGCCCGCAACAGTGAGGGACAGTATACAGTGATGAATATAGCTTATGCACAGTATGTGAAAGGCGATTTTGACTTTACGACCCGTGTCAAGTTCGATGACAGGAATTCATTGGTCATGCATCTTGGCTTGGGTGTGGCCTATCCATATGGTAACTCGCGGGTTCTGCCGTTCGAGAAACGTTATTTTTCGGGCGGTGCAAATGGAATGCGTGGCTGGGCAGTGCGTACTCTGGGACCGGGAAGTTACAGGAATAGCAACAGCAGTATTGACTTCATCAACCAGTCGGGTGACCTCAAACTCGACCTTAGTGTCGAGTACCGTTCACATCTTTTCATGATGGTGCACTCGGCAGTGTTCATTGATGCCGGAAATATATGGACAATACGAAACTACGAAGAACAGCCTGGTGGGCAGTTCCGTTTTAATAAATTCTACAAAGATATCGCCTTCTCCTATGGCCTTGGCTTGAGACTTGAGTTTGACCTTTTTGTCTTCCGCCTCGATGCCGCAATGAAGGCCATTAACCCTGCTTATACGGGCAAGGAAAAGTTCCCTATTATTAATCCGAACTTTAGCCGTGACTTTGCACTGCACTTTGCAATCGGCTACCCGTTCTGATTGGGGGAGTGGATTTTTATTGAAGAAGATAAATGAAATATATATGGACATTCGATTTATGAGTATCGGCAGCGGAAGCTGCGGAAATTGTTACTACCTTGGGGTTGGTGACTATGGTATTCTCATCGATGCCGGAATACCATCAAAGACAATTAGAATGGCTTTGAAGAAAGAGGGTATTCCCTTTGAAAGTATATGTGCGCTGTTTGTTACGCACGACCATGCCGACCATATAAAGTCGGTTGGAGTAATATCGTCAAAGGCGAATATACCTGTATATGCAACCAAAGCGGTGCATAAAGGCATCACCCAGAACTATTGTGTTTCAAAACCAATCGACCCTTCGTATGTAAGGTATGTCGAGAAGGAAGAGTCACTTACATTGCGAGATTTCGTGATCACTCCATTCGAGGTGCCTCATGATGGCAGTGACAATGTAGGCTATTTTATTGAAGTTGGTGATAAAAAATTCTGCATCGCAACCGATTTGGGAGAGATAACGCCAAATGCATCATATTACATAGACCAGGCAAACTATCTTGTCATTGAGTCCAACTATGAGGAACAGATGCTTGCAATGGGACGTTATCCCGAATTTCTCAAGGTGCGTGTTTCAAGTTCTCGAGGACACATGAGCAACCAGGCTACAGCCAAATACCTGGCGTCGCACTTTAATGAGCACTTGAAAAATATATGGTTATGTCATCTCAGTGAAGAGAATAACCATCCGGAACTTGCCTACAAGGCTGTGACAATGGAGTTTGGTGACTATGGTATAATTGCGGGCAAGGATGTGCAGCTTGTTGTTCTCAAGCGTGCAACTCCTTCACCTATGTACCATTTATAATTAAGGATATTAACGAAAAATATAAGAATATGAATTTTGTACAGGAACTTAAATGGAGAGGCATGATCCAGGACATGACTCCCGGAACAGAAGAACAGTTGCAGAAAGAGTTGACAAGTGCATACCTTGGCATTGACCCTACAGCCGATTCATTGCATATCGGTCACCTTGTGGGCGTTATGATGTTGCGTCATTTCCAGTTGTGTGGTCACAAGCCAATTGCCCTCATTGGTGGTGCAACAGGTATGATCGGTGACCCATCGGGAAAGTCAAAGGAGCGCGTGCTAATTGATGAGGAGAAACTGCGTCATAACCAGGAGGCGTTGAAGAAACAGCTTGCGCGTTTCCTTGATTTTGACAGCGATGCACCCAACGCTGCAGTGCTCGTGAACAACTATGATTGGATGAAAGAGTTTTCTTTCCTTGATTTCATTCGTAACATCGGTAAAATGATTACTGTCAATTACATGATGTCAAAGGATTCTGTAAAGCGCCGTCTTTCGGGTGAGGCTGGAACAGATGGTATGTCATTCACCGAGTTTACATATCAGCTTCTTCAGGGTTATGACTATGTACACCTCAACGAGACTCACGGCTGTAAATTGCAATTGGGTGGTGCCGATCAGTGGGGTAACATCACAACAGGTACTGAGATGATCCGCAAGATGTCTGGAAATGAGGTGTTTGCTCTCACATGTCCGCTCATTACAAAGGCCGATGGCAAGAAGTTCGGCAAGACGGAACAGGGTAACATCTGGCTCGACAAACGTTATACATCACCATATCGTTTCTATCAGTTCTGGTTGAACGTGAGTGACGAGGATGCCGAGAAATATATAAAGATATTTACATCTATATGCCGCGAGGAGATAGAGGCTCTTGTTGCCGAGCATGCACAGGCTCCTCACTTGCGCCTGCTGCAGAAGCGTCTTGCAATGGAGGTTACAGTGCTTGTTCATGGCGAGGAGGAGTACAACAAGGCCGTAGAAGCTTCGGGTATTCTCTTTGGCAATGCATCTACCGACGCGCTCCGTTCACTTGATGAAGATACCCTGCTTGCAGTCTTTGATGGCGTTCCACAGTTCGAGGTATCACGTGAAGCGCTCGTGGAGGGTGTGAAGGCAGTTGACCTCACAACCGACCTTGCTGCTATCTTTGCTTCAAAGGGCGAGATGCGCAAGCTTGTCCAGGGTGGTGGAGTTTCTGTAAACAAGGAGAAACTTGCAGCATTTGACCAGGTAATCAACAGCGAGAACTTGCTCAACGATAAGTATATTCTTGTTCAGAAGGGTAAGAAGAACTATTACCTTATCATAGTAAAGTAATAAGCATCCTTTTAATCTAACACACTCACATATCCGCACCTTTGGGTGTGGATATGTTTTTTTTAGCCATTAGAACGTCAAAAAAATGCCTGTTTTTGAAAAACTTTCGGTTTTGTAGTGAAAAAAAGTTTCTTTTGTTTGGATAATAGTAAAAAAGTTTATACCTTTGCAACGCTTTCAGAAAACGAGAGTTGACATGGTGGCTGTAGTTCAGCTGGTTAGAGCGTCAGATTGTGGTTCTGAATGTCGTCGGTTCGAATCCGATCAGCCACCCAAGTGAACAGGAAACAATTAATTGTTTCCTGTTTTTTGTTTATGATATAATATGTTATCTTTGTTGAAGGAATTTTTATTGGTATGAAAAATGTAATGCGTCTATTGATACTGATGCAGTTTGCAACAATGTCCTTTTCTGAATCTTTTGCCCAGAGTAACAAAGAGAAAATTGTCATGCCGGAATATCCGGGTGGAGAATCTGAACTTCATAAATACATAATTTCTGAACTTCAATACCCTTATGAAGCTCTTGTAAATAAGGAGTCCGGTGAAGTACTTATTGCTTTTTCAGTAGGTATGGATGGTTATATAAGTGGAGTCAGGGTAGTTCGTTCCGTATCTGAATCCCTTGATGCCGAAGCTGTGCGCGTAGTGAGCAAGATGCCTCCATGGATACCCGGAAAAAAGAATGGTCGTCCTGTAAGAGCTGAAATGACCATTCCAATCAATTTAAAGATCAAGCACGAGAATAAATATGTCAATGATTCCGAAGGCTCACAGAATGCAGAAAAGGCAAAAATTAAATATTGAATCGTGAAACTCTACCTCTTCAATCCCGAGAATGACCTTGCGCTTGCCGACGGAGGTTTCAGTTATTGTCCGCCACCTGCGGCCATGTGTATTGCCAATGAATTATCATGCCTGCAGTTATGGTATGCCGGTGTGGAAGATGCTGTTCTGTTGCCTGGCGGCCAACATCTTGAATTCAGGGAAAAAATGTCGGCACTCTTTAAATTACCGCTGGCGTATTCACAATATATGCAGTCGCAAATTACTGCATTATCACCTTGGGGGTGGAGTGCGCAGATGCGTCACCGCCTGAAGGTTATGAGTTTCGACAATGCCTTGTTGCCAAGTGATGAGGATGTAGCCGAGATGCGCCGTCTCTCTAGTCGTGTGCTTACAATAGAAATTCTCACAGCCTTACGTAATGCAGGAATCGACACACCGCCATTGCCACAATATGTCACCAGTCTCGATGACGCAGTTGCTTTTGTTAATAGCCATAGCCGTTGTGTGGTGAAGGCCCCATGGTCGGGTAGTGGAAAGGGAATAATGTGGGGCATTGGCAGTGCTATGGAACCGATGGTCAATTTCTGCAAAGGTGTCATCAGGCGTCAAGGTGGTGTCGTGTGTGAACACTTTCTCAATGCAAAAGCCGAGTTTGCAATGGAGTTCTTTGCTGGTGCCAGTGGTGTCGAGTTTGCCGGATATTCGCTATTTACAGCCGAGAATGGTGCCTACACGGGCAATCTCCTTGCAAGTAATGAAGAGATAGAAAAGCAATTGTCTCAGTATCTCCCTATAGATACTCTTACCGTGGTAAGAAAACAACTCTGTGTTATATTAGAATATGTGTTGGCAAAAAGTGGCTATGTGGGCTATCTTGGTGTGGATATGATGGTTTATGACAATGGCGACACATGTCGTCTGAATCCATGCATGGAGGTTAACCTTCGTATGAATATGGGGGTCGTGTCGCGTATTTTCTATGATCGTTTTGTGTGTGTCGGCAAACCTGGTATCTACAGAGTGAGGTTCTTCAAGCAAGCCGGCGATGCATATCATTCGCATCTTGAGATGAAAAAGAGATTCCCTTTGATGGTTAAAGACGGCAGAGTTGTAGAGGGATATATGAATCTTGTTCCTGTAACACCGGACAATAGATACATTGCTTATGTGATAATAGGCAATGATGTTTGTTGATATGTCCATTTTTTTGTAAATTAGCAGTAGGTTAAATAAATGATGCTATTATGAATAATAAAATAGAGGATAGAGTTAGAAAATTGCGTGCTTTCATGCAGAGTGAGCACCTTGATGCATTCATCGTTGTGAGCAGTGACCCGCATAGCAGTGAATATGTTGCAGATTGCTGGAAATCACGCGAGTGGATATCTGGTTTCGACGGCTCGGCAGGAACTGTAGTAGTGACAGCAGACAAGGCTTTGCTCTGGACCGATTCGCGTTACTGGCTTGCTGCAGAGAAATCGCTTGCCGGTACAGGCTTTGAACTGATGAAGGATGGTGCGTCCGATACTCCCTCTATAACAGTATGGCTCTGCGCAAACCTCCCCGAGGGAGCAAGAGTTGGTGTGGATGGCACTGTATGTTCCATTGCTGAGACCAAAGCTTGGAACAGCGAACTCTCGGCTGCCGGCATAATGTTGGCAGCGGTAACAGATCCGTTTGCTCTCATTTGGGACGGACGTCCGCAACTGCCAATGGGAATGGTTGAGATATTGCCATTGGAGCATGCCGGCGAAGGTGTCAAGGAGAAACTTGTACGCCTGCGTGCCCAACTCGCATCACACGGTGCAGACGGCATTTTGCTTACAATGCTCGACGAGGTTGCCTGGATGACAAACATGCGCGGATGCGATGTCGATTATAACCCTGTATTTGTTGCATACATGCTTGTCACAGAAAATAGCGCAACGCTCTTCGTGCCAAATGAAAAGATAGCGCCGGCTGTTAAAGAGTATCTCTCTGGCGAGGGTATCGGCTTGGCTCAGTACGATGATGTGTGGAGTGCGTTGCGAGAGTACGAAGGCGAATCGTTGCTTCTGCAGCCAAACCGTTGCAACAGGGCTGTGCTTGAGAACTTGAATACTGTATGCTGTTCTATCTTTGAAAATTCACCGGTAGCAATGATGAAGGCAGTGAAGAACGAGGTTGAGATTGCCGGTTTCAAGAAAGCCATGCTCAGCGAGGGCATTGCAATGGTGAAGTTACTCCGTTGGTTGAAACCTGCTGTCGAGCAGGATGGTGTGACCGAACTGGATGTTGACAACAAACTGACAGAGTTCCGTAGCGTTGATGAGAATTTTCGTGGTCTCAGCTTTGCCACAATCGCTGCATACGGCGCAAATGCCGCCATAGTTCACTATGAACCGACGCCCGCAGAGAACGCCACACTCGAGCCACGCGGTTTTCTGTTACTCGACTGTGGCGGACAGTATCTTGGCGGTACCACAGATATTACTCGTACAATTCCGCTTGGAGAGTTGACCGATGAGGAGCGCGAAGACTATACACGCGTGCTCAAGGGACACATATCGCTTGCAATGGCAAAGTTTCCCAAAGGTACATGCGGAACACAACTCGATGTCCTTGCCCGCCAATGGCTGTGGAGTGCCGGCGAGAACTATCTGCATGGTACAGGACATGGTGTCGGCCATTTCCTTAATGTACACGAGGGCCCGCACCAGATAAGGATGAATAATATGCCGGCTCATCTGCTTCCGGGAATGACCGTGACCAACGAGCCTGGTCTTTACAAGGCCGGCCGACATGGAATAAGAATTGAGAACACAATGCTTGTACAGCACTACTGTGAGAGCGAGTTCGGCACATTCTACGAACTGGTACCGCTGACTTTGTGCCCAATCGATACCACACCGGTGGTGCCAGAAATTCTTGGTTCCGAGGCAATCGCCTATCTTAATGCCTATAATGCAATGGTGCGCGAGACACTCTCGCCATATCTCAATGAGGATGACCGCCGCTTCCTCGAAGAGGTCACTGCACCGCTGTAAAGTATTTATCCCCATGAAGAAACTGCTGCCATTGCTCTTGCTGCCTCTTTTTCTCTCCTGTGTGACGCAGGAGAGGGTAGAGCGTGCCACTCTCATTGCGCATGCCGGCGGAGCAATTGACAGCTGTGTCTATACTAATTCGCGCGAGGCTCTTGAACTTGCAATAAAGAATGGCTATAGTTTCATTGAATTCGATTTTCAGTTTACAAGCGATAGCGTTATGGTTGCTGCTCACTCATGGAGTGACTTTAATCATATGACCGATAGTGTACACCTTGGCGAAACAGCTCCATGTTACAACGATTTTAAATCGCGCAGGATATGTGGACGTTACACACCGCTCAGTGCAAGAGAGATAAACGATTTCTTTGAATTCAATGACAGCCTGTTCCTTGTTACTGACAAGGTGTCAAATCCGGAACTCCTTCATCACTATTTCCCTAATTTGAAAGATAGAATGGTGGTAGAGGCCTTTTCATACGAAGATTATCTTCAACTCAGCGCAGAGGGCTATTACCGCGTACTCTATTCATGCATGGCAAGTGATGTTTATGCCACACTACTGAAAAATCTTCTTTTCGACCGTCTCTTTCCGGGAGAGAGAATAGAATGGTTGGCTGTTCACACAAGCGCTTTTAATGTGCCGTTCTTCAAATTCATCAATAAAGTACGCAAGTTCAATATTGCACTATTCACTGTAGATGACCTTGACAGCATCCCATGCGAACATGCCGGTAGGGCGACAATGATATATACCAACCATTTACTCCCATAAAACCTGCTGTTATTACATAACAACCACACTGTTGTCCAAAATCGCGGTAAAATTTGCTTATGTGGTTTTGATTTATGTAAATTTGTTTCAAAATCAAAAGTAAAACCACATGAAATTTATCAATGACATAATACACGCGCAGTTGCTGAAGATGGACGAAATTACACGCCCTAATGAACCTTTGCGTTTCAGGAATCTTGTGCTAGTCTTCTGTGAAAGCGGTGAACTAGCATTTGAACTCAATTATACTTCGTATACTCTGCGGGAGAACGGATTTCTTATTATAACCCCATTGGATATCCTCACATTCGAGAGATCAAGTGCCGACTATGCAAGTACCGTACTTGTATTGCCATCCGAAGCCTTTTCACCCATTCTCAAGGATATAAATCTTTTGAATTTCAAATATATAAAGCACACTCCTGTTGTCTATTTGCAGAATGAATATCTTACTCTTTATAAACAAGTGCTTTCAACACTTTGGCATATAAAGGAACTTGTTGCCGAGGAGGAATTTGACAAGATTGCAAGCCTTCAGATTTCATCGCTTGCTGTCGTGCAGCAGGACTACTACAACAAGTATATAGCCCAAAAGGATAATGGGTTTGAGTATATCCCTCGCAAGAAAGAACTTTTCCGCAACTTTATACACGAGTTGCTTGAGTCTCACCAAGTGTCGCGCGAGGTGCTCTTCTATGCCAATGAATTGGGTGTAAGCAGTGGTTATCTCAATGAAATCTGCAACGAGGTATCCGGCCATTCGGCAAAGGCTATCATAGACTCTGCCGTAACAGCAAGGCTCAAGTATGAACTCTCCTACACCTCAAAGAGCGTGCAGGAACTTGCCGAGGAGTATAACTTTCCTAGCCAGTCCTACTTCACCCGTTACTACAAACGCATGACAGGGCTCACACCAAGCGAGTTCCGCAAGGAGAGGGCAAACAAAAAGGTTTGACATTCTCGCATTTTCTTTATATCTTCGCATATTATGCGCGAGGATACTTTTCTATATAACGAGTTCGGTACTTATCTGCGTGCCATTTTTGGCTGCAAGGTGCAAAAGATTACCATTGATGCCGGTTTTACTTGTCCCAACCGTGATGGTAAGGTGGGGCGGGGCGGTTGCACGTTCTGCAACAACCAGACGTTCAACCCCGCCTATTGTCATCGGAACCGTTCTGTTGCAGACCAAATGCTGGAGGGCATCTCATTCTTTGCACATAAATATCCCGAGATGAAATATCTGGCCTATTTTCAGGCATATACAAATACATATGATTCGCTCGATGCGCTCAAACAGCGTTACAATGAGGCTTTAGCCGTTGATGGCTGTGTGGGGATTGTTATTGGAACACGCCCGGATTGTATGCCCGATGAACTGCTTGCATACCTGGCAGAACTGAACAAAACGACATTCGTACTGGTGGAGTATGGTATTGAGAGTACAAGTGATGCAACACTCAAACGCATTAACCGTGGACATGACTATGCCTGTGCCGTTGATGCGGTGCAACGTACGGCAGCTGCAGGCATCCCTGTTGGTGCACATATTATTCTTGGCTTGCCGGATGAGGGGCGCGAGGAACTGATGCAACAGGCTGCCGAGCTATCACGCTTGCCACTGACCACTTTGAAGTTGCATCAGTTGCAGGTTGTTAAAGGAACGCGTATGGCTGAGGAGTATGTAGAGAATCCTTCAGAGTTCCATCTTTTTGCAATGGAGGATTACATTGATACGGTAATTGATTACATAGAACGTCTTAATCCCAACCTTGTGCTTGAGCGTTTTGCATCGCAATCGCCAAAAGAGTTGCTTATAGCCCCCGACTGGGGAATAAAGAATCATGAACTTGTTGACAAGGTGAAGGCGCGTATGAGAGAAAGGGGAACGTGGCAAGGACGGTTATATAGTGAATGACTAAAAAGCAAATTTCTGTGTTACGCTTGTCTTCAAAATCCTCATTTACGCCTAGAAAATTAACCCACTAAGTGGCTTTTCCTCCTCGTAGCTCGGCATAGAATACAAGCATTCTCTGCTCTCGCATTACAGCGTCGGTTGCGGTTTTGAAGCCTTCGCAAGCCTTGAACTTTGCATTTTATTCATCCACTTTTTAGGTAATGTGTTTTTTTGATTTCTCCTCTATATGTTTGAGTATGCCTTCAATATCATCCGGGTGGTACCAGGTTATCTCCTCATCCTTCTGGTACCACGTTACCTGCTTGCGTGAGTAGATGCGCGTGTTTTGCTTGATTTTTTCAATGGCAAAATCGAGTGTCCACTCGCCGTCGAGGTATTTGAATATCTCCTTGTAGCCTACAGTGTTCAATGAGTTATGCTCCTTGAGGTGTGCGAACTGCTTTACCTCCTCGACAAGTCCCTGCTCAATCATCATATCGACGCGGCGGTTGATGCGCTCGTACAACTCTTCGCGGCTGCGGCGCAGTCCAATCTTTATTATGTTGAACGGGCGCTGCTTCTTTGTGCGGGTGCGGAACGAACTGTACTTCTTACCTGTCATGTAGCATATCTCCAGCGCGTGCATCACACGTTTGGGGTTCTTGATGTCCGCCTCGTTGTAGTATTCGGGGTCGAGCAGACGCAACTCTGCTGCAAGGCTTTCCAATCCCTCCTTGTTGTATTTGTCAATGACCATTGCACGTGTCTCCTCGTCAACAGTGGGGATGTCGTCAATTCCGTAGCATACGGCATCAATGTACATCATTGAACCACCGGTGAGCAGCATCGTGGGGTGGTGGGGGAACTCACTCTCGAGCAACTCCAATACATTGGTCTCGTAGCGTGCAGCGCTATAATAGTCGCCAGGTTCAAGCTGCCCCACAAAATAGTGTTTGTGCAGGGCAAGTTCCTCTTTTGTGGGCATTGCAGTACCTATCTCCATGCCACGGTACATCTGACGCGAATCGGCCGAGATGATTGGGCATCCAAAATGCTCGGCAATGGCAAAACTTGTAGCAGTCTTGCCAACTGCGGTAGGACCAATAAGTACAACAAGATTATTCATTGTTATTTTGGATTCAGTTTATCACATTATAACTCCTCACCTCAAAGAGGTGAGGAGTTATATATTATATTCAGATTATGTTTTTAATAGATGTCGTCGATAGAACTGATGTCTGCGATGTCGCCAATACCGTAACCATCAGGGTCAAGGTCATCCTCGTCATAGCTGTCGCTGCCATAGAAATCTTCGTTGAAGTCATCTGAATCGCCGCTTACGACAGGAGACTTCTTCATCAGCTCATCGAAATTAAGAGTCTGCTCGGGAGCATTGCCTGTTGATTTTACGCACACAGCGTGGTCAATGTCCTTGCCGAACTCAATCTTGCTCAGCTCCATGTAGAATACACGGTCGCCAAGTGGGTCAAATACATAGACAAGTCTCTGCTTCTCGTCCTCAATGACATCGCCAATTACGGTATCTGCCATAACGTTGTTGTCATCCTCGGACATTCCGCCCATATCCTCGCGTGTGATTTCTACGAGCTTCACCCAGTTGTCGTTGCAGATGAAGAATGATGTCATCTGGTCATCGGGGTAATTAACCGATTCGAGAATCGCCTTGTGAAGATCAAGAAATGTCGCGTCTGAATCTATTTCAATATCTCTTCTGAAGTCCTCGACCTCATCTGATAATAGTCTGAACTTATATACCATAGTCGTAGTTTATTTTTTAATAATACCTCTTTCTGATTTCTTTTCTACGAAATCCACAATCTCCTGAACTTCAGGAGTCATCTCCATTGTTTCCTTAATCTTTGCAAGACCGGCTGTTACAGTTCCCTCGTAGAGCAGACGGTATGCCTGATGAATGTTCTTGATTGCTTCGTTCGAGAATCCACGTCTGCGCAGGCCCACAATGTTCTCGCCACAATAGTGCAATGGCTCACGACCTGCAATTATATAAGGTGGAATGTCCATGGTTGCCTTGCTACCGCCCTGTACCATGATGTGGCATCCCAAATGGCTGAACTGATGAACGAGTGTACATGCACTCAGGATTGCAAAATCATCGATGACAACCTCGCCGGCAATCTTTGAAGAGTTACCAATTATACAGTTGTTGCCCAACACGCTGTCGTGTCCGATGTGGCAGTTCTCCATTAACAGGTTGTTGCTGCCTATTACAGTCTTTCCCTTTGATGCAGTACCGCGGTTAAGGGTGACATTTTCGCGAATAGTGTTGTTGTCACCAATCTCAAGTGTGGTATCCTCGCCCACGAACTTGAGGTCCTGTGGTATACCACCGATTACTGCACCGTGGAATACACGGTTGCCGTTGCCCATTCTGGTTCCGCTCAAGATTGATGAGTGTGCCATAATGTGGCAGTTGTCACCAATTATAACATTGTCCTCAATGTATACAAAAGGCTCTATAGTGCAGTTCTCTCCAATTTTTGCACCTGGATGTATGTGTGATAGTGGACTGATCATAATTCTTGTTGTTATATTTGAATATTACTCCTTGTTCTTGGTTATTTGTCCAGTGAAGACAGCCTCGGCAACCAACTTCTCTCCCACAAAGACATAACCTTTCATTACTGACAGGCTATGACGCAATGGAGAAACCTGTTCAACCTTGAATACAAGGGTGTCTCCAGGAACAACCTTCTTGTGGAACACTATTTTGTCTATCTTAACAAAATATGTTGAATATTTCTCTGGGGCATCGAGTTGGTTCAATACATACAGCGCACCAATCTGTGACATTGCCTCAACAAGCAGCACACCGGGCATTACTGGTTCTTCGGGGAAGTGTCCGGCAAAATAAGGCTCGTTCATTGATACGTTCTTTGTACCAACAATATAGTCCGAACCAATCTCTATTACCTTGTCAACGAAGAGCATCGGAATGCGATGGGGGAGCAAGCTCTTTATCTGCTTTATATCCATCACAGGCTCACGGTTCGGGTCATATATTGGAGCCTGTATCTGGTGCTCGCGTATAACCTTACGCATTGCGCGTGCGAACTTGTTGTTGATTGTGTGTCCCGGGCAAGTTGCAATGATGCGTCCCTGCAGTGGCTTGCCAATGAGGGCAAGGTCGCCAATGATGTCGAGCAGCTTGTGGCGTGCTGGCTCATTGTTCCACACAAGTGGCTTGTGGTTCAGGTAACCGAGTTTCTTTGCATCCATGCGTGGAACGCCAAGGATATCTGTGAGCTGGTCATATTTGTCCTGAGGCATCTCGCGCTCATAGATTACAATTGCATTGTCAAGGTCACCGCCCTTAACAAGGCCAAGATTCAGCAGTGCCTCAAGCTCACGCACAAACACGAAGGTGCGGCTCGATGCAATCTCCTCCTTGAAGTCGTCCATGTCCTCCAATGTTGCATACTGATTGAAGAGCAGGTCGCTGTCATAGTGTACAAGCACATTTAGGCTAAACTTCTCGTCGGGCAGGATGATGACTGAGCTGCCGGTCTTTTCGTCCTTTATCTCAATCTTTGATTTTATTACAAAAACATCCTTCTCGGCATTCTGCTCTTTGATACCAACTCGCTCAATGTTCTCTACATAAAGAATTGCACTACCGTCGAGTATTGGGAATTCGGGACCATTGACCTGCATGAGACAGTTGTCAATGCCAAGTGCAAAGAGAGCTGCCATAGCATGCTCTACAGTGCTCACACGTGCCTCACCTTTTGTGAGCACAGTGCCGCGTGTTGTCTCTGTAACATTCTCGGCAATCGCATCAATGATGGGCTCACCGGGAAGGTCAATACGTTGTATCTTGTATCCGTAGTTCTCTGGAGCTGGGTTGAATGTCACAGTCAGGTTAAGACCTGTGTGCAATCCCTTGCCATAAAGTGAAAAACTACCGTTAAGTGTCTTTTGCTTATTCATAGAACTTTGTTTTATTTATTTTTCAAAGCTTCAAGTTCCTTTGTCAGTTCCTTGATTTTCTTATCCATAGCAGGCAATCTCTTCATGTATGCCACCAAACGGATATGTTCCTTTGCATTTACTGCCGGTGAGCCAAGAAGTGTCTCGCCACCTTTGATGCTGCCGATAGTTCCGCATTGTGGACCAACTGTTGTGCGGTCGCCGATTGTACTATGTCCTGACACACCTGCTTGTCCACCAAATACACACCACTGACCAATCTTTGTAGAACCGGCAATGCCGGTCTGAGCAGCCATGACAGTGTGGCTTCCAACCTCGTCATTATGTGCAATTTGCACAAGGTTGTCAAGTTTGACTCCGTTGTGTATAATTGTCGTTCCCATTGTCGCACGGTCAATACAGGTGTTTGCGCCAATCTCGACATCATCCTCAAGTACAACAATACCGGTCTGTGGAATTTTGTTGTAACCATTGGCTGTAGGTGCAAAACCAAAGCCGTCAGCGCCGATGACGCAACCACTGTGCAGAATACAGTTGTTGCCGATGCGGCAGTCATGGTAAACTGTAACATGCGCATAGAGTAGACAGTTGTTGCCAACCTTGGCGCCGTCGCCAATTGAAACGCCGTCCAAAATGTGGCAGTTGTCACCAATTTCGCAATTCTCGCCAATGACAACAAATGGAGCGATGTAGCAGTTCTCTCCTATTTTTGCGCTTGCAGCAATTGAGGCGAGTGAACTGATACCCTGTTTTTTAGGCTTGCTGGCCTCGTACATCATCATTAGTGTCGCAAGGCTTTGGTAGGCATTGTCAACCTTAATCAGTGTCGCTTCAATCTCGCTGCTTGGTTCAAAGTCGCGGTTCACCAATACTACCGATGATTTTGTTGTATATATATAATCGGTATACTTTGGATTTGCCAAGAATGACAACGCGCCAGCTGTTCCCTCTTCAATTTTTGCAAAGGTATACACTTCGGCATTCTCATTGCCCACAACCTCGCCGTTTACGAACGATGCTATCTGTTTTGCAGTGAATTTCATGTTTGTCTAATATCTTTTTTAGATAATATTCTTCAGTTTGAGCTCCTTCTCCATCTGCTGCTGGTAATCATGTGCCTTCTCGGCAGCAACAGCTGCAAAGTTCTCGCTGTTGTCGGCAAAGATGATTGCACGGCTTGCATTTACAAGCAGACCGCAGTCTTCGTTCATGCCATACTTGCAAACCTCCTCGAGTGAACCGCCCTGTGCACCAACGCCGGGAACAAGCAAGAAGTGGGTGGGGACAATGTTACGCACATTCTCAAACGATTTTCCCTGTGTGGCACCAACAACATACATCATGTTCTCGTCGCTTCCCCATTGCTTTGATGTGGCAAGCACCTTCTCGAACAGCATTGTGCCGTTCTCGTCCTTGGTAAGCTGGAAATCGTGTGAACCTGGGTTCGATGTGAGTGCAAGAACAATTACCCAGCTGCCCTCGTAAGCAAGGAAAGGCTTCACGCTGTCCTCACCCATGTATGGAGCGACAGTGATAGAGTCAACCTTCATCTCCTCGAAGAAAGAACGTGCATAGAGCGATGATGTGTTGCCAATATCGCCACGCTTTGCATCGGCAATGATGAAGATTTCGGGGTAGTTCTCCTTAATATAATTGACGGTCTTCTCAAAACTGATCCAGCCTTTAACGCCACCAGCCTCGTAGAATGCAAGATTTGGCTTGTAGGCAACGGTGTACTGTGCTGTTGCATCAATGATTGCCTTGTTGAATTCGAACACGGGGTCATCGCAACCAAGCAGGTGTGCCGGCAATTTCTTGATGTCACTGTCGAGACCTACGCACAAGAATGAGCGTTTCTCCTTGATTTGTCTGATAAGTTCCTGTCTGTTCATAGCTTATATCTTTTAATTATTATAATTCCTGTTCCTTCATTCTCTCGGC
>JAFOCD010000005.1 GCA_017381475.1 Bacteroidaceae bacterium | reverse complement strand
GACACCATAGCAGTTTATCGTTATTTACCACGCATTCGGGTATCTCTTGGCGGATAATGCGCAGCATGACTTGGTAGATCATTTCTTGTCTCTCCCTGCCTTTCGCCTTATCGCCTACTGCATAATTCGACTTCAGTTCGTCACGTAGGTTCCAATGTGAGAGCAATGCCATAGGTTCTTGCCAGAGTTGTTCGCCTTGTTCGTTGCGTAGGCAGTGCATCATGATGTTGTAGCCGGCTATGTAGTTCTCTGCTTGGCTGAGTGCTTGTGCGTAGGCAGCTGTCACGGAGCCGGGCACGCGTGTATGGAACATATCGCCCAGGCGAGCATAGGCCCACTGTTCACGTGTCCACTGGCTGCCCAATTGGTTCTTCTCATCGAGTGTATAGTGTGGGAAGTTCAGCACGCAGATATGGGCTATTTTGTTGGCGAACATATCCTCTGCGAAATGTGAGATGGGGCTATATCCGCTGATGATCCAATCGACTGTGGTGGGTTCGCCTTTGCCTACGAGTGTGGTGGGTTCTTGCAGGGTATTGTTGAGCATGTCGGCACTTTGGTTGCACAGTTCGATGATATGTGATAGGCGGTTGTATAGTGTATGTCGCTCCGCCTGGGTGCCAGCGTAGGAGGAGGTGACTAAGGCTTGAAAGTCGGCTTCGTTGCCGTCGCTCTCTTGCCATAGGGCAGCCACTTGCTTCACGCCGCGTGCCACGAGGGCGGTGTCTGCCTCGGGATGGGCTGTGGTGATAGCTGTGATGCTGTTTTGGATGGTTGTGTCACTAATCATAACTTGCTGGTTGTTAGTCTGGCATGCTACCATGATGAGGGCGGTCATGCCTATTAGAATCCATTGTTTCATTGTTTCATTGTTTTGCTCGACTGCAAAAGTACTGCTTTTTTCTGAATTATGCAAATTTTGACTGAAAAAATGATAATTATGCGTAAAATCAAAAAAGCATATCCGATCGGACATAAATCGGATATGGTGTAACAGCTTTTGTATCAGTTAATTACAAAATTCACTTCCGATAATGCTTGCAAAGTATGGAAAAAACGCGTTTTTGTAGTACCTTTGCAGTCGATTTCGAAATCCACTACGAAAATTAGTGAAACAAAAATTATAGACGATTACCCCAAAAATTGTCAAAAATTACTTGAAATTTTGGATAATATACAATAATTTTGAACAATTTTGGTAGTGCAATTTATTAACCTTTTTAAACCTTATTTATTTTATGTTAAACTCCCACCTCAACACCGAGAAACAAGACCTTCTCATTACCCCTCACTTGACTGAGGGACAGTTACCAACCCTTCTTGAGCAAGCTATTGCTGTCGCTCCCGTTGGTGAGACACGTGACATGCTGCTGCTCTCCTTACTGACCAACTGCGGCTACGCCCTGCCTGCCATGCGCATGCTCCACGGTCGCCCTCACCACACCTACAGCCCCGAGCTGCTGACCATGATTGTCGCCCCTGCTGCCTCGGGCAAAGGTATTATGAACTACGGACGCCTACTCCTGCAAGCCATCGAGGGTTGTAACGGCAAGCAGGTTTATATCCCTGCCAACTCCTCCGCCTCTGCCCTCATTAAGGTCATGGACGAGCACGAAGGACGCGGTATTGTCTTTGCCACGGAGATGG
>JAFOCD010000062.1 GCA_017381475.1 Bacteroidaceae bacterium | reverse complement strand
GCGGCAAACTTTGGTATGGACAGCATGTACTACAACCCGAAAGGAAAGAGCGGACACCCGTTCGCCCCAACATACGAGGTCAGACATTTGTTGGATATAAAAGATATATTATAAAAGATTATGAGCAGCAAGGCCAGCACATCAATACTCATCATATATACCGGTGGAACAATCGGCATGATACAGAATGCCGATACAGGAGCATTGGAGAGTTTCAATTTCGACCACCTGCTCAGCAATGTTCCCGAGTTGAAGCAGTTCAACCTGAACATCGAGTCCATAACATTTACTCCCCCCATCGACTCATCGGACATGGAGCCCGAGTTATGGAGCCGCATCGTAACCATCATCGAGGAGAACTATGAGAAATATGACGGATTCGTCATACTACATGGAACCGACACCATGTCATTCACAGCATCGGCACTCAGTTTCATGCTCGAAGACCTTATGAAACCCGTCATCCTCACAGGCAGCCAGTTACCCATAGGCGTACTGCGTACCGACGGCAAGGAAAACCTCATCACCGCCATAGAGATTGCAGCAGCAAAGAACCCCGACGGGACTCCCGTTGTCCCCGAGGTATGCGTCTTCTTCCAGGAAAAACTCATGCGCGGCAACCGCACAACCAAAATCAACTCCGAGAGTTTCGGCGCATTCGGTTCAAACAACTACCCACCACTTGGAGTTGCCGGCACCAGCATACAGTATTACAGCAACAACATAAAGAAATATATACCGGGACGCAAGCTAAAGGCACACCACGAATACAACAACAATATCATCATCCTGTCGCTCTTTCCGGGCATAAGAAAAGATATTATAGAGAAAGTACTCGGCGACAAAGATCTTAAAGGCATCATCTTCCGCACCTTTGGTGCCGGTAACGCCCCACAGAAGAAATGGCTCATCGACTCCCTGTCAAAAGCCACAGCCGAAGGGAAGATAATCATCAACATCACACAATGCGCAGGCGGCAGTGTACACATGGAACTTTACGAAACCGGAATGCAACTGCTTGAAGCCGGTGTCATCAGCGGCAAAGACTCAACTGTAGAAGCAGCAATCACAAAACTGATGTACCTGCTGGGCAAAGGACTCCCCACAGAGGAGGTGCGCCGCCTTATGGGCAAGAGCCTCGAAGGAGAGATTACAGAGTAAGAAATTTACAGCCCAATCCACTGCAAGCGGCCCTCCTCTTTAAGCAAGAAGAAGAATAACAGATGCCTTGTCGCCATTTTAGGCCTTTTGAGCTTCTGCTTTGTAGAATCCCAAAGCTAAGAAACAGAAAAACAAAGCCTCGCATGCGAGGCTTTGTTTTTCTGTTTCTTAGTAAATGAATAAAAAGATGGAGTTCAAGGCTTGCGAAGAGCTTAAAACCGCAGTTTACCGAGCGTAAATGAGGATTTTAAGGGCAAGCGTAACGCAGAAATCCGCTTTTAGTCATTAACAATATTAGAACAACTTCTCAGGATACTCACCAGCATCTACCAATGACTGGATCTTCTCAACAGTTGCAGGACGGTCAGCTGCATATGTTACACCAAACCACTTAGCAGTGGTATCAAGAACCTCGCAAGAAGCCTTACCTGTAGTTGTCAAGTTGTTTACAACCAATGGGATGAAATACTCAGCCTTTGGCTTGTCAATGTTAGCCTTCAAGAAGTCAACAAACTGCTCCTCTGAGTGCTGGAAATAGTCGGGAGTGAAACCCCAGAAATTCATTGACACAGGAGTCTCCTCTGCAACTGGCTGCCATGCACCCTCCTCGTCCTTGAAGCAGATAGGGCCATCAACGCGCATAATCTCAGTGCGCTCAACAACGCCTGTCAACATGTTCTGCTCGTTCTTCTCGCAAACACCGCGTGCAACGCTACCGTTCTCGCTAAGTGTGTTGCAGATGCGGAAACCTACCATTGAGTACTTGCCTGTGCTACCCTCGGGAAGTTCGCTCAACCACTTGCCCATAACAGCAAAAGCATCGCGTCCATAGAAGTCATCGGCGTTAATTACAGCAAATGGCTCCTTGATAGCATCCTTACCCATGAGCACAGCATGGTTTGTACCCCAAGGTTTTGTACGCTCCTCGGGAACTGCAAATCCCTCTGGGAGGTTATCAATAGCCTGGAAAACCAACTCTGTTGGGATGTGACCCTCGTACTTGCTCAATACTTTGTCGCGGAAATCCTGCTCAAAATCCTTACGGATAACGAATACCAACTTGCCGAAGCCACCACGGATAGCATCATAGATAGAATAGTCCATGATTGTCTCGCCATTTGGGCCAAGACCATCGAGCTGTTTCAAACCACCATAACGGCTGCCCATACCTGCAGCCAAAACAAAAAGTGTAGGTTTCATTTTTTATAATATTAAAGTTTAGAAGTTGTTTGAATTTCTAAAAAAATAATGTCTATAGAAGCTGAATGTTTCGCCGTTTTTTATGTTCAAAAATGCCTGTTTCTTCCTTTTTTGCGGTTACATAGCCCGCTATGCGCCCTTGAAAAAATAAATAAACATTTCATTTTTGCTCTATAAAAAAAATGGCGATATAAATTAAAACAGCTTCTAATTATTAGTCCTGTCAATTACCCCATTGGGGCACACATACTCCCCAAAGGTACAATTTAATATTGAATTTATGCAAATTAAATGTAAAAAATATTGCACAGCACGCAAAACTGAGCGCAAACAGTACTATCGACGCCTCAAATCAATAAAAATAAATACAAGAATCGACAGTAGCCAAACTATTGAGAACAGCAACAACGGCCAGCCCAGCAGATAGCCAAGCACCGCAGCAATAACCGACACCAGCTGCACGGAAAGAGTCCTTATAATAATTATATCTACCCCCTTTCCCACACATACACTCTCGCACAGGATAAAACCGAACAACATGACAAGCAGGCCGGCAAGCGCCACGCCATTGAGGGCAACGAAAGCGGGAATCACCTCCATCAACATACTGCGTTCACAAAGCGCAGCCCCTGCAAGCATAGACAGGGAGACAACCAGCGAAGCAAAATAGACATTTCCCTGTAGAGAATCGCCCCACAGTTTCCTTTCAAGCAGATTAAACCACAACACCCTACTGCGCATGAGACAAAATTATAGATCAATAAACAAATGGGCTTTCCTGTACACCAACGCCAAACCATTTATAATAAAAAATGCCGAAAGCATCACACCAAGCACGCATCTGTTTAGTGCAGTGCCATCATTCTCAGGCACATCTTTTTCCTCATGCCCGGCAGTAAAGAGCCGTGAATTGACAAAGAACCAAATGGCGACGACACGCATCACATTCATCACAAAAGCGACCAATATATATACAGGATTATTCTCGGGCAACAAATACATACTACTACCTTCGGGAACATACCGTTGCCACATAGGAGCAAAGAATGCTACAAAACTCAAGGCGTATGGCATAAAGAGGAACAACATCCACGCACGCTCCTCCCCCGTGAGCCTGTTGTTACGCCACAACAAGGACCAGGCATAACAACACACCACAACCGCAAGCAACAGCAAGGTATTACCACACAGCTCAACACCCATAGCATGCTCGCCTGGAGAGATAAATGCAACCGACCAATAATAGAGCATATACAGTTCTGTGAGCAACAGCAACCACAATCCGCGGCGCACCATTCTATCCATAGCATTTTTTAGTAGAAGAAGAAAGGCTACAACCGAGAAGAGAGCGCCCAGCAGCTCGGCGCATACATTTGCCCTGAAAGCCAGCACCGCCTCGTCGCCGCCAACTCCCAACACAGCACCCAGCAAAGAAGAGAACAGACTATCTGCTCCCAGCGTTGACAAGAACACCGGCAGTGCAAGCAACAACATGGCAAACAGACGTATTGCCTTATTTTTTTTCTCATCTCTCATAGATACTAACGGACAATCTCCAAAACATCACATATGCAATTACAAAAATAACAAAGAAAACCATAGAGAACACCATAATAAGCAGCTCTTTTTTGGGCAAGAGCAGGATTGCAGAGCGACAAGTGCATAAATTAAGAAAGTTCAAAGAAAAATACCTTGCGAAAACTTTGCCGATATGAAAAAAAAGAGTAATTTTGCAAGCTGAAAAGCAAAAAGTCTAAAAGAGCGAATATAAACAATTAAAATATATAAGACGATGAAAAGAACATTCCAACCCTCTAACAGAAAGAGAAAGAACAAGCACGGTTTCCGTGAGAGAATGGCTACAAAGAATGGCCGTCGCGTATTGGCAGCTCGTCGCGCAAAGGGACGTGCAAAGTTGACAGTTTCAGACGAGTACAACGGCAAGAAGAAGTAATTGCATACAGGCTCACGCCTGGCAATATAAGTTTGCAAACCAAAGCGGTGAACAGAATCCTGTTCACCGCTTTGGTTTTATTGCATGGACATTCATGAGCATCCTTTTTGCCCTTTTAGCCCTTGTCGTCTTTTTGGGCATTTTCGAAAACCGGCAGCACCATATCATCGCAATATTGGGCAGACACACCGGTCTGCCTCAACGGCTGATGCGAACTTACACGGCTGAGACAATGCAAAAGGGTGCGCTTTGGCGCACCCTTCAAGCAAAATATATCACATACATCAATATCACATAGGGGCGATGAAAGAGTTGTCAATCTTCTTGAAACGTGCAACCTTACCCATTGCCTCGCCCTTGAAATTCACCCCTACACGAGCTGCAGGAGCGGCCTCATTGCCTTCATTCTCTGGAAGCGTCTCAATCAAATTGCTCATGTCAAGAGCAAATTCACCATTGATATTTGCATAGTATGCCTTGCCTGCGCCATTTACAGCAACAAGTCCTTTGACCGGGAATGTAATTACGCCATCGGCATAAGTACCGCAGAGACCGGCCTCCTTGACTTCCTCCTTTGTAGCACCTAGTTCATCGGCCCTATACCAGGCATAGGAAGTGATGCTCACAACCCCTTTTTCCTTTATATCAAGACCGGTGCTCTGCCAGCCTGCAATCCACACGCCTTGTGGGTCCGTAGCATCTATATCTATGTGGCTACCTTTCTTGTAAGAGTTTGCCTGAGAGTACAACGGGAACTCGGGGCCATAAGGATCGACCAAACGGAAAAGCCCCGGACGCTCTTTGTTCTCAAGCACTTTTACATAGCATGTAGAAACCGGAAC
The DNA here is from genome assembly GCA_017381475.1 of Bacteroidaceae bacterium. GTDB lineage: Bacteria > Bacteroidota > Bacteroidia > Bacteroidales > Bacteroidaceae > HGM04593. Next base: position 36,122 of record JAFOCD010000062.1, on the reverse strand, counting down.
ACCAAACAGAGGTGCAATCACGCCCTCGGTATAAAGCGCATAGCCGATAGGTTGCCATGGATTGCTGTCTGCAGCCACCCAGAAATCAAACTCAAATGTGTGAGTTTCTATGGGACTTCCTTTTTCGGTGTATGTAATTGCAACCGCCTTATAATCACCGCTTGCAGTCATAGGGCAAGCATAGAATCCACCCGCAGTCAAAGTATCACAAGGAACCGTACCCGCAAGCATACCCTGCTTTACAACATTTGTATTCTCAGCGGCGCCGACAACAGCCATAAGATACTTTGCAACACCGGCTCCCTTAGAAACCGAAATTACAGCATTGTCGATTCCATTGGCATCAATATAATGCCCTCTGAACTGCATTGAGAAACTGTAGTCAGGATCGACATAGCCATCGAGCTGAAATCTCTCAACGCCACAGCCGAATGATTCACCGGCATCGTCTGTGCCGGAAATATAAGCAAGATTAAATTCAAAAAGCCCCTTCTCCTTATCATATATACAAGGATAATCCTCATACGTTCCCTGCACACCTTCCAAAGAAGAGTGAGGTATGTCGGTCACTGTAACCTCGCCATATTTGTAGTTCGTTGCAGCATACTGCGGGAGCACCTGGCAATCACCCGACAGTCTATCATACTCCACTGTGAGGTTCATTGTATTCTGTATACCGCGTATGCAGTACTGCGCATCGGTTTCATTGACCAGACATTCACGATAGTACACCTCCAGGCCGGTCTGTTCACCACTCCAGTACACCGTTGGATAATATGTTCCTTCACCAACCTTCTCCCACTCGCTCCAAGGCGCAGGAACGCCAACCTCAAAAGAGTATACTGCATCGCCAAGAGCCGCAACATATTCACTGCCAATGGCAAGCGATATTTTAGCATACTTGTCATACTCAAGCACCGCGCCATCCTTTACCTTAACGGTATACACAGCCGACGAGGCTGCATCGGCAAACTCCACCTCTGTAGGCAATTCAAACCACACACCAGCAAGGCTATCGGCCGTAACGGTCACAGGTACGCGGGCACTACCTTCGGCTGCCACGCGGTTCACTGCAACATCAAAGGATTTTGCATCAATAGCAATTTCCACCTTGCTACCGTTATCTTTAGGGAAATACACCTGAGCCAGAGTTTCGTCGGCAGGCTCTTTACAAGCAGTGAAGCACAGCAAAACTGCGACAAGTACCAAAAAACCGTTTTTCAATAATTTTTTCATAACTATAATTACAAAAAATCAGATTCAACAATTTAAATATCAACACGATGACAACAAGGAGCCACAAAGCCGTGCGTGTGGAGTTGGAGTATCGTTCCATGAATGATACCAAGCCATCCTGCCATTACTGCCATGTTATCAGTTGGTAAAGTTACTGAAAAATCCCGTAATGTAGGTAAGTTAGGCACGTTTTTTGATGCAACAGCAACAGAAATGGAAAATACAAACCCCACGGTTGATGTAATACATAATACAAAAAGGGTGCGCCTGAAAAAAGCGCACCCTTTGCATAGTATATCTATTTATTTACCAAGCCATAGGCTTTTCTACTGGAACAAGGTAAGAATTGTCAATCTTCTTGAAACGTGTAACCTTACCCGCAGCCTCAGCCTTCACTTTCTTCTCCATACGAGCAGCAGGAGCAGCTGATTCACCACCTTCCTCAGCAGGAATCTCATCGAGCAAGTTAGTCATGTCAAGATGGAAGCCTGTAGTTACCTGTTGGTAGTACATCTTGTTACCAATTACAACTGCAACACCATCAACAGGGAATGTAATTACACCGTCAGCGTAAACACCGAGAAGACCGGCTGCCTTGGCATCTTCTTTTGTTGCACCCACAGTTGTCTGAACCTGATACCAGCCCAGTGACATAAGACTCATAAGACCATTACCGCTGACATCCATGCCGGTGCTCTGTATTCCCTCAAACCAAACGCCGTCAGGGTCTGTTGCATCAATCTCAATGTAGCTCTCCTCATATGTGCTATAAGGATACAATGGGTGCTCAGGGCCGTAAAGGTCTACCAGGCGGAAGAGACCTGGCTGCTCCTTGTTCTCAAGAACCTCTACATAGTATGACATGGCAGGATTACTGAACAAAGGCAAAACCAAGTCATCTGTATATTTTGCATAACCGAGTGACTCCCATGGGTTGCTGTCGCCTGCTACCCAGAACTCGAAGTCTGTTGAGTGTGCCTCAAGTGGGTTCTCCTCGGCATCGAATGTAATTGCAAGAGCCTTGTAGTTGCCGCTTGCAGTGATAGGATAAGCATAGTAACCACTCTCGGTCAAAGTATCGCAAGGAACAGTACCTGCGAGCATACCCTGAACGGCTGCGTTTGCATCCTCATCAGCGCTAACAACAGTCATAAGATACTGAGACACATCGGCACCCTTGGCAACATTGATTACCGCATTATTGGTACCTGCTTTGTCAACGTAGTTTCCAACATGGTTCATTGTAAAACTATAGTCATACTGTGTAAAACCATCGAGCTGAATAGTCTCTACACCTGTACCGAATGTACCGCTCGCTGATGAACCCAAGCCTGTGTAAACGAAATACACAAGTTCTAAAGTAAACAAACCAGTTTCTGGGTCATAGGTGCAAGGATGATCCTCGTATGTCTCACGCAGACCATCTTTGTTAAGGTCGAAAGGATTGTGTGGGAAATCCGATACAAAAACAGGACCATAGTTCGCATTGTCAAGGAAGTAGTGGATACCTACCTGGCAAGCATTGGTCTCCTTGTTGTACTCTATGGTGATATCCTCGTTTGCACCAATCTCTGTCACGCCCAACAAGAACTGTGCTTTTGTGTCATCAAGCAAGTGCTCTCTGTAGTACACAGGGATTTCAAAAGCACCACTTACATACAATGCAAAGTTATAAGTACCTTTCATCTCTTCCCACTCAGTCCAAGGTGCCGGAACACCTGCTGAGAAAGCAAATGTAGCATCACCATAAGGAGTTGTGTAAAGACCCAATGCATCGTCAATAGCCAATGACACATTAAAGAACTGGTCATAACCGCTACCGCTGCCATCAGCACCGTTAACAAATTCTGCAAGGCCGTTCAACTCAATTACATAGTTTGCCTCGGTGGCAGCAGAATCAAATTTCACAAAGTCCGGTGCGACACACAATGCCTGAGCAAGACTGTCGCCGTCGAATGTAATGGGCACTTCCAACTCGGCTCCTGCTGTCTGACGCTTGAGAGTGATTGCCAAAGAAGTAGCCTCTTTCATCAACTCAATTTTCGCACTGTTTGTATTTGAGAAATACACTTGGTCATTTGCCGGAGCTTGTACCGGAGTGTACTCCACTTCCTCTGTACAAGCACTGAAACCCAGTGCAAGTACAGCAAGTGCCATAAAACTATTTTTGAATATTTTTTTCATAATATTATCTTTTAAAAAAACTATTACTCTACTGGCTTATAAGCGCCTGATGGGTCGGGGTTCTCAAAGCCAATCAAAGCTGCATTATTGTTCTTTTCGCTACGAACAATACAGAAGTTCATCCAAGCAGGGCGACCATCGGTGTTATACATACGCTGTGGGTCAACATTTGAGCCTTCGTAAGCACGTGTTACCGACATATTCAAACGCTTGTAGTCGAAGAATGACAATCCCTCACCCCAAAGTTCAACACGCTTGTGGAACAAGATCTCCTCAACACCTGCGTTCTCGTTGATAGCAGCATATGCATACTTTGAGTCACGGTTAGCAACCATAAAGTCAGTAAGGAGAGCGATACCAGCACCAGGAGCAATGTGTTCGGCAGCCTCAGCCTCGATGAAGTACATCTCCTCGACACGCATCAATGGGAATGCTGATGAAGAACCAACAGTGTACTCCTCGGTGTTACCCTCGTTAGGACGGAACTTGATAGCTGCATACTCAGGAAGTTCTGCACCCCATTCAGCATCGATAAAAGGTTCCTTTCCTGCAAGAGCACCACCCTCTGGAGCCTTGTACATAAGCTTACGGAAGTCGGTATCCTTGATACGGTTGTACAACGCAGCATCAATCATCGACACTGCGCCCGCAGCGCTATAACCATAGCGTGCCTCGGGAGACATCCAAGATGTCCAGTTGATGATACCTGTGCTGACAACATCATCCTCTTTCTGTGTTGTAGAAGCCCACATCCACTTGGTTGGATCGTTGAAGCCAGATGTTGTGCTCAAGCAATCCTCGCGTGTCATCACAGCACCGGTGTTATTGTCGATGGCAAGACGAGCATACTTCTTGGCATTCTCGTAATCGCCCAACCACATATAGTAACGTGCCTTCAAACCATAGACAACATCCAAGTGAGGAATTGTCTTGCTTGCAATCTTGAGGTTACCGATGAGTTTTTCGGCAGCGTCAAGGTCGGCAAGGATGAACGCAGCCATCTGCTCACGTGTTGCACGTGGGTTGTTGCGTGCCTCGGCCTCGGCCATACCCTCGCGAACGATAGGCATTGTAAGTTTGTGGACACTGTTACCTGCAATGTTAATGGTATCAATTTTGTCATTTGGCAAGAACTCATACATCTGAGAAGCCTCGAGGTATGCGTGTGCACGGAATGCGTGTGCTGCACCAACCATACCAAGCTCATCGTTGGTAGATGCTGTTGTTGAATCAACAGTTGCCAAAAGGTTGTTTGATGTCTGGATGAACTGATAATAGTAGTTCCACAAGAACTGGGTAGATGCATAAGCCTCACCGATATTCTGGTTGAGAGCCCAAGACTGATACCAGTCGTAACTGGTGGCAACAACAGTCATATCGGCAGTCATAACGTCACGAATGTGCATTATAGAACCGTAACCCCAATCCCAGTGGGCTTCACCACCCTGAGTGTTAAAGTTATTCAAGAATGCCGGCATGGCCCAAAGAAGAGCCTCGGTTCCCTTTGCACCGGCGTCACGCAACTGATCCTCAGTCGCAGCGTTTGTAGGAAATGTTTCTTCGACGCAGCTTGTTGCTGTAAACAAACTTGCAACGCAGCACATACCTGCAAATATTTTTGTTATATTAGTTCTCATAATAATCTGTTTTTTTGATTAGAATGTCAATGTCAAACCACCTGAAATTGTGCGGATTGGTGAGTAATAAGATGCTGTTGCACCACCGCTGATGCTCTGACGTGGGTCGAGTCCCTGGCGCTGTGACCAGTACCAGATGTTGTCAGCAGCAGCATAAATACGCAATCTCTCAATACCCATCTTCTTGGTAAGCATTCTTGGCAATGTATAACCGATATTGATGTTCTGCAAGCTCAAATAAGAGGCATCTGTCAAGAAACGTGTTGAAGATGCAGATGAGAACTCATCGTTATACTGCCAACGTGGAATGCTGCTGTTGTTGCTCTCTGTCCAAGAGTTCAGGACGTCAGCGTGGATGTTTGTACCGCGAGAAGTTGATGTTGGAGAAGCCATAAGTGAAGCGTAGTCGCTATCATAGGTCTGACCACCAATCTGGTATGCGAAATCAATAGAGAAGTCAAAGCCCTTCCAAGTCAATGAAGTACCGAAACCACCATATGCATCGGGCAATGTAGTACCGCAGAGGTAGTAGCTTGCTGCATCATAATTGTCTGTCTTTACCTTAACAGTCTCCATCATTGGCTTACCATCAGCATCCATCATTGGATTACCATTAGCATCCACAACTGCCTGTTCCTTATTCATCCACCACAAAGACTGACCTTTCTCGTCAACGCCTGCATAGTCTTTCAAGTGCATTGTGTAGATAGGCTGACCCTCGCCATAGAAGTAGCTACCGCTTGAGAAACCTTTCACACCGTCAACCTCCATAGTTTTACGCTCCTCGGGCAGATAAGTAATCTTGTTCTTGTAGCTTGTAAAGTTCAAGTTGATGTTCCACTCGAAATCCTTTGTCTTTACAGGAGTTGCCCTCAAATCAACCTCAACACCATTGTTGCTCATATCACCGACATTGGCAAAATAACCGGTGTAACCCATTGAAGGTGGCAATGGGAAGAAGAAGAGCTGGTCTGATGTTTTACGGTAGAAGTAATCTACAGAACCGCCCAAACGGCCATTGAAGAACTCGAAGTCGAAACCGGCATTGAAGTTACCCTGTTTCTCCCAGCTGATATCCTTGTTACCCATTGATGAAGGAACAGCTGCTGGATGACCACCGGCGTTCACAATGTTATAGATATTTGTATAGAGGTAGTTGTTAATCTGGTCGTTACCCTGCTCACCGTAAGAAGCCTTAAGCTTCAACATATTCACCTTGCTTGCAGTGAACCAACTCTCCTTTGTGATATCCCAAGCAAATGAAGCTGACCAGAAGTTACCCCAACGGTTATCGGGATGGAAACGAGAAGAAGCATCACGACGGAAAGATGCCTGCAAATAGTATCTATTTGCATAGTCATACATTACACGGCCGATGAAGCCCTCGTTATTGTAATCTGTTGTGTAAGAATTACTACCGCTCTCTGTGATTGCACCGGCAAGCTCAGTATTTGTTGGATCGAACTGATTGCTGCGGCTAGCATAGAGATAGTAGTAGTGGCGGCGGAAGTACTCGTGACCGGCCATAACATTGAAGTTGTTGTCGCCGAAAGACTGCTCCCAGTTCAAAATCTGCTGATGAGTAGTTGCCAATGAACGGCTGTGAGCCTTGTTTACAATACCGTTAGAGCTTGCATATGAACCATAGTAGGGGTTTGTAGTACTTGTTGAACGTGACTCTGTCAAATCGGCACTGCTAATCCAAGTAAACTTGAAGTGCTTGAGGAATGTAATCTCGGCAAAACCATTTGCTGTCATTGCATTACCCTCGCTGTGGTTCTTGTCGAGCAAGTTTGCAGAATAAGGGTTACCGCCAGGTAGGTGAGGACGTTCCAAACCTGCATAGTCACCATCACCATAATCGTAACGTGCCATACCTCTCTCGTCCTTGATGATGTTACCATTGGCATCACGCATGAACAATGGATAGATAGGAGCAATCTGGGTAGCATAAGCAAAGATGTTACCGCTTGAGTTTGAAGCACCATCCTCGCCAAGTGAGTTCGCATCGAAGTGTGTATAAGCCATGTTTGCACCAACCTTCAACCAGTTCTTCACCTTGTAATCAGCCTTCAAACGAGCTGTCAGACGCTCATAATCAGAGTTTGCTGTGATACCCTCATTGTCCAAGTAATTGACAGATGCATAGAAAGAAGACTTGTCGTTACCGGCAGATACGTTAAGGTTGTACTCCTGACGGAAGCTGTTGTTGTAAGCCTCATCCATGTAGTCATCGGGAGTAAGAAGATACTGCTGTCCCTTATATGTGATAAGGTTACCGAGTGTTGCGTTAGGGTTCAACTTGCCGTTAGAACCAATCATATACTGGCCCTCAGGAACAGAGAACACATTGTAACCCAAACCTGTAGAACCATTGATAAGGCCGGCATTGGCTGCAACGTAAGCCTCACGCTCGCTCTTGCCACTGCTCATATAATAGTTCTTCAATGCCTGGTAGTAAACCTCGTAGTACTGAGCTGGGTCTGTGATGTAGTTGTAGTTCTGTGATGCGCGAGAGTTAGAACCCCACTTTGCATCGAATGTAACACGTGCCGAACCACTCTGACCCTTCTTTGTAGTAATAATCATAACACCGTTGGCACCACGTGCACCGTAAAGTGCATTTGAAGCAGCATCCTTCAACACTGTCATAGACTCGATATCCTGTGTACTGATGTTGTTCAAGTCGCCTTCAAAAGGAACACCGTCAACGATAATCAAAGGAGCATTACCTGCGTTGATTGAGGTAATACCACGTACGCGGATAGTTGGAGTTGTTGCACCAGGCTGACCTGATGCGTTTGTCAACTGCACACCGGCCATCTTACCTGTAAGAGCATTTGCAGCGTTTGAGGTCTGGATCTTACCGATCTCCTCAGATTTTACTACTGCCGCCGAACCGGTAAACGCCGATTTCTTAGCTGTACCGTAAGCAACGACCATCACCTCATCGAGTGACACACCATCCTCAACAAGAGCAATTCTCATTGGCTTGTCGCGAAGGATCTTAACCTCCTGTGTTGTCATACCAACGTATGATACACGGATAGTTGTTGCAGTTGCAGGCACATTTTCAATTGTAAAATTACCATCCATATCTGTGCTGGCACCAACAGTAGTACCAATCACGAACACAGAGGCACTGAAAACAGGCTCACCGTCAGCCTCAGAGTATACTCTACCCTTGATAGTTGAGGTTTGCGCTGTTGCCATACCTATACCCATACAGATAAAGGTCAATAGAAATAGCACTCTTTTCATAATAATGAATTTAAGTTAATAATAATAATGAAATTGTGTCTTTTTGTAAACTTCACTCCCAAACTAAAGGGAATGAATGGCGCGAAAGTATAATTTTATTTTCAAAGTTTAAAATAAGTTAAGCACTTTTTTTCAACAAATGTGATAAAATTGCATCAAAATGGCATTTTTTCGCTCTTTTTGCTCATTTACACCCATTATGTGCAACAACTTTAACAGGGCTTTATAGCAAACTTTTCTACACCAACAACATCAAACCACCGCACTATTACATTGATTATCAACATTCAAAATAAAAAAACAGGCAAAAACTGCATTTTTTACAAAAAGTTAGTCAAAATAAACAGAAAGCGCACAATGAGATATTTTTAAAATGATTACAGTTTCTACACTTTTTAACATAAAGAAGAATGCACGCTACGCGCGTACATTATAATATATAATATAAAGGCTAAAAGGGCCAAAAGGGCGAAAAGGGGGAAGCGGAAAACGGAAAGCGGAAAACGGAAAACGGAAAGCGGAAAACGGAAAACGGAAAGCGGAAAACGGAAAACGGAAAGCGGAAAACGGAAAACGGAAAGCGGGAAGCGGAAAGAGCCACAGGCCTTTTGGGCATTCAAGCCCTTTTAGGCCTTTTAGGCATTAATACACTAAAAAGAGATTACTTCAAAAGAAACCTCATGACTGCGCCCATGAGTTTGGCACGTTGCATTGGGGAGAGTACAGCTTCAAAGGGGAAACTAGCAGACAGGACACGGTAGTCTTCGCCCGAATATGCAACTGCAGCACTCTCCTTGCTACCAGCGAAAACAAAAGAGACAAATGCCCCATTAACTGGAACAAGCACATCGGGGCGGGATACCGCATAGCAAGCCTCATTGACTTCACGCGAGATAGAGAAACGCAAGCCGGAACCACTTATGACATCATCACTGACATCTGAAATTGTTCCGCCATAATCATAGTGCAGCACATCGCGAATAAAGTTTTTATCGGAATCACTACCCTGCATATCACCGGCTATGAATGCACCGCTGACAAAAAGTTTGCCACCACCTTGACAATATGCGGTCAATTTTTCCTGCAATGTAGCAGGGAAGGTTTTATAAGGGCGGTTATAATGCAGAAAAGAGCCGTCACCACCCTGCTTTTCTGCACCAAGTATCAAATCAACAACCGCATAATCAGACATATTCACTTCGCCGTCGATCACAGCCTCGCTGCCACATGACAAGAAACTGTAACCATTGTCGGCCAACGCCCTGCCATGGACAAACGGATAGTCGAATGTATTGCCGGCAATCAGTATACCTTCGTACTCACGGCCGCTCAGGCCCAACCCATCCTCTATATTGATATTCTCGCGCATAAAATCGAGCTGCCTGCCACTGTACTCCGGCGTACGCATATAAGGGACACCCGGATCCTGGTCAAGATCAAAGCCTGCCTGTTCATCGGTAGAAACCGCCTCGGGACCGCTCAAACGATGGAAACCGTTCACCACAAGAACCCTCGCCTTTTCATTCTTCGCAAGATACAGCGAGAGTTCCTCGGACGGCAGGCTGCAACCGCCTGCATTAAGTGCAGCAACCTTGAAGCAATATATCACCCCCTTTTCCACAGGCATAATGCAACATGGCTCCTTGACTACAGTACCGTTATCATAGCCGCCTCCATTAATGCTTTTATATACAATGTATTTGTCAGGGACAGCTGTGGGTTCAAGCGGATCCTCCACCGGGCGCCAGCGAAGTTCGATCTCCTCGTCATTCTGGAGCATCGACATTGAGAAATTGCTCACGGGCAACGGCTGGACTACAAATTCACGGTCGTGAACATAGCAAAGGTGCTTGAGCAGAGACTTATAGACTGCACGCGCAATTGTAAACTTGAAATCGGGGTCATGTCCGTAGACCATGTCCATGAAGTTCTGATGCGACAGCGATTCAAAAATCACCGAAGGGATATATGGCACGCGCGTCTCGCCATAATTTCTGTCAAGAATTCCACGCACAGGCCAATGCCCACCATAACGGGCTGTAATATCATCCTGAACATTATTAAGAAGGTAAGATACTAGGTCGCGCGACATTTGACGCGAAAGTCCGGTTTCAAGAGTATCGCCATTAAATCTGGTAGTCACCACACCTAAGGAACCGACGACCTCATTGCCCGGAAGGACTCCGGCATCTGAATGAAAACCGAAAGAGAGTTCAAGAGGAACCTTGAGTCCCGTTGTATCGGGGTTATATACCGAACCACCAGAAAGATAATTCACTGAATGTGGACGACCCACGACATCGTCGCGGTAGTCATTCTCGCCCTTGTATGCCGAATAGACATCGAACGGGAAACCACTTGTCTGCAAATTATAGCGTGCAGCCTCAAGATAACGCGGCATCCCGCTTGTCTTTGACTCGACGCCACGGGCAACATTGCCCATTCCTCCACCAAAGCGCACCGCATCGGCACTGACAACGCCCTCGTGGCGGCTATAGTTGGTGAGGACAACACCTTGCGCCTCATCTACGCCTTTGTCAAAATGGAAAGTCCCCAAATAGACCCAAGTGCTGCCACCCATTGTCTGATTTACCTCGAAACTGGTTTCGCCACCGCTGTGCATTACGGTATAAAGAGCATCGGGTATTGAATTCTCAAAGGTCTCGTATGACACATAGACCGCATAATCGCCACTCTCAGGAATATCGGGACGCCAAACGACCTTGGCATTACGTTTTTTGCTACGCATTGCATCGACCACACGTGACGTTCCCATCACGAACGGGTCATCAAGGTCATAATAGACATCCTTTGCAGGCGCATAGCCCGGAGCACAGGTGCTCCATTTACGGTCACGCCCATTCTGCTCAATGTATTTTGAGCCATAGGCACATTTGTCGTTGTCTACAATGACACAATTGGGTTGCCAGTCGCGCTCGCGCGGTGTGTAGACCACCGCACCGGCATTCTCGAGCATTGGCATGAGGAACGGCACGACTATCGACTGGGTAAACAGATCCTCGACAGTGCAATAGAGCAATGGACGCTGCCATTTCCAGACATTAAGTTCCATATTGTAGTAGTTGCCGTGACTTTGCCAAACAGCCAAGTGACGGCCATCCAACCCGGCGTGCACCTCAAAGGGACGGCTTGCATTGCGCACCCATGGCGTACCATCATATTCAATCTTGCCCCAAAGCCTTGATTTGTCGACCTTTCCGCTGCGTATGATATTAGGAACGCGCTCATCTATGCTCCGGCCGTCATAGACTATATCAATGGAATATTTCCTTAATTTGGATGGAAGGATTGCACGGACATCCTTGTATATGCGCTTTACCTCATCGGATGTAAAGGCCTGGCCGGCAAACGCCTCATTTACATAGATGGTCACCTTCTTGGCCTTGTTGTTCACAACGATGTTGTTCTTGCGTTTGTCAAGCGCTGAATAACGGAGCTGCGTCCTGTCGGACTTATAATTCTTGAAATACTCGGCCAAGGCGCGTGAAACAGTTTTGTCGACACTTTGTGCCGACAAAACCGATATTCCCAAGAAGCAAAAGAATATTGCTAATATACGCCTTGGCATAGTCTGTACAGGGTTTTACTTGCCTGCGAGAGTGCTGATTTCGCCAAGCAAGGCCTTTGCATCAGCATTGAACGAATCGCAGAGTGTATTGAAATATTTCTTGGCAGGCATACCTGGTTCTACATGGTTAACGCGTGCTATATACTCATTGTTGAGACTGAAAATCTTATTGAACAAAGCTACCCAATCCTCGGTATTGCCCTGCGCATCGTATGAGAGCAAGAATGCCTCAGTTGCCAACTCGTCAACAACAAATGTAATCACCTTCTTTAAATTCTTTCTACTTGCCATAATAATTTGGTTTTGTTGAATAATTTTAATTTTACTACAGATTCCAGAATACAGTATAGAGATTCTTCACTGCGTTCAGAATGACATATCACATGATATTTGTCATACTGAGCAAAGCGAAGTATTTCAATTACCCGCACGGCAAATATCTGATTGTAAAGATAAGAGTTTCCACCGATATAAACAACAGCCACAAAGAAAAACAATATATTTTAATTCATAATGGATAAAAAAGAGAAAAGAGCTTTTAAAATTCATAAAAAAAAGCGAAATTTGCCGATAAATAGAATTCTCAATTAATATTTATCTAATATGAAAAGTGCATTGCAAATAGCAAGGGCTGCTTACCAGCCTAAACTTCCCCAGGCATTGACCGGGACTGTAAAATTGTGTGAGGGTGCTGCAACAGAGTCTGTAGCAGACCAGGAGGCAATCAAGGCCATGTTCCCCAACACTTATGGTTTGCCAATCGTTACATTTGAAAAGGGCGGTGAAGCTCAGGAGTATCCTGCAATCAATGTAGGTGTTATCCTTTCGGGTGGTCAGGCTCCCGGCGGTCACAATGTTATCGCAGGTTTGTTCGATGGCGTAAAGAAGCTCAACCCTAACAGCCGCCTCTATGGTTTCCTCATGGGTCCCGGCGGTTTGGTTGACCACAAATATATGGAGATTACAGCCGAGATTATGGACGAGTACCGCAACACCGGTGGTTTCGACATCATCGGTTCTGGCCGTACAAAGCTCGAAAAGACAGAGCAGTTCGACAAGGGTCTCGAGATTATCAAGCAGCTCGACATCAAGGCATTGGTAATCATCGGTGGTGACGACTCTAACACTAACGCTTGCGTACTTGCTGAGTACTACGCTGCAAAGAACACTGGTGTTCAGGTTATCGGCTGTCCAAAGACTATCGACGGCGACTTGAAGAACGCTTACATTGAGACTTCATTCGGTTTCGACACTGCATGTAAGGTATATTCTGAGGTTATCGGCAACATCCAGCGCGACTGTAACTCTGCACAGAAGTACTGGCACTTCATCAAGTTGATGGGTCGCTCGGCTTCACACATCGCTCTTGAGTGTGCTTTGCAGACACAGCCTAACTACTGTATCATCTCTGAGGAGGTTGAACAGAAGGCTCTTTCACTCGACAACATCGTTACATCAATTGCACAGGCTGTTGCTGACCGCGCTGCCGAGGGCAACAACTTCGGTACAGTCCTCATCCCAGAGGGTCTCATCGAGTTCGTTCCTGCAATGAAGGCTCTCATCGCCGAGCTCAACGACCTGCTGGCTCACAAGGGCGAGGAGTACAACGCTGTAGCTCCCGAGGAGCAGCGTCAGTACATCATCAACCAGCTCTCAAGCGACAATGCAGCTGTTTACGCAAGCCTCCCAGCAGGTGTTGCACGCCAGTTGACAATGGATCGCGACCCACACGGCAACGTTCAGGTATCTCTCATCGAGACAGAGAAGTTGCTCTCTGAGATGGTATCAAACAAGCTCGCTGCTTGGAAGGCTGAGGGCAAGTACAACGGTAAGTTCAACGCTCAGCACCACTTCTTCGGTTACGAGGGACGTTGCGCAGCTCCATCAAACTACGATGCTGACTACTGCTACGCTCTCGGTTACAACGCTTCACAGCTCATCGCTGCAGGCAAGACCGGTTACATGTCATCAGTACGCAATACTACAGCTCCTGCTGCTGAGTGGGTTGCCGGTGGTATCCCCATCACTATGATGATGAACATGGAGCGTCGTCACGGCGAGATGAAGCCTGTTATCCAGAAGGCTCTCGTTGACCTCAACGGTGCACCTTTCAAGACTTTCGCTGCAAACAGAGAGCAGTGGGCAAAAGAGACTTGCTATGTATACCCAGGCCCAATCCAGTACTTTGGCCCAACAGAGGTATGCGACCAGACAACAAAGACTCTTGCGCTTGAGCAGCAGAAGTAATAAAAGTAGAATCTGAATGGCTGATGCCAGAAAGATAATCAAAAAGATCGGCGGGTCGAAGAGAGGTTCAACCCGCCGATCATCTTCTACACGGCGAGGATCGTCTTCTACACGGCGAGACAACCGTGTCATGCCGCGTTGGAAATATATCACAATCGCGACACTGATAACCATTGGAACACTTACACTTGCATACCCAATCATACGCCAGACATTAAACCGATTCACCAACTGCAGCGGTGAGAATATTTTTGGGATATGCGTCCCTGAGGGATATTCAGTATATGGTGTTGACATTTCACACCATCAGGGGAATATCAACTGGGGGAAGTTAAAGAGCGGGGAACAGAGTGGCCCGGCAATAAGTTTCGCCTACATCAAGGCTACCGAAGGCTGCAGCCACACCGACACGCAATTCACGAACAATTGGAAAGCTGCAAAAAAGCATGGATTCATGCGCGGTGCATATCACTATTTCAGCACACAGACACAGGGCGAAAAGCAAGCCCGCAAGTTTATTAGCTTGGTAAAACTGGAACCAGGCGACTTACCACCGATGATTGATGTCGAGGAGAAGCCTAAAGACACAGTCAAGTACAGGAAAGAATTGAAGAAATTCATTGAAACCATAGAAAAACACTACGGTGTAAAGCCTATCATATACACCTACAAGAAATTTCATGACAAATACATCGAAAATCATTTTGATGATTATCCATTATGGATTGCAAGGTACGATGTATCTGACCCCGGAATAAACAAGGAGTGGATTATATGGCAATTTTCAGAAGACGGCAGACTTCCCGGAATCAAGGAAAAGGTGGATATAAATGTCTTCAACGGTACATTGGAAGAGTTGGAGAAGTTGAGGATAAAATAACTCAACGGCGTTTACGCCCCCTAAGCAAATCCTCGGCCTTTTCTCTGTTTGAAATAAACGAAAACTCCTTCAATATCACATCGCACGCATGTTTGTCAATGACACGTGGCGCAATATATTCAAGAGCCTCCAACCTATTTGAGTCAAAGCTCAAGAGCGAGAGCATATCGGCACACTGGCGCGATGTGAAATAGTTACCGATACAGGCAATACGTATCATTTTGACACAATTCTTGTCAAAAGACTCCTCTTTCAACAATGAACACAACAATTTGAAATCGGATCTATCCATAGCTGCAGCACGCATGCGCGGCATATTGGAGTGATCCCCGACTGGAAGAACTGCGGCATTTCCGACGTTGGCATTTAAAACTGAAGATGCTGCATAAAGCGGCAACTGCAACATTGCAAAAAGCACGATTGAGAAACTGATTCTTTTCATAGTCCTGAAATTCTTTTTGCAAATATCGGCAAACGGGATAAAGGGAAAAGAGGGATTTATCCTATAGTGTTTTAGGACAAATCCTATTTGTGAATACGCGCAATTCAAACAGGTGGTCTATTCTTCCAGAAATGCTGCGCTGGCGCTTGAATAGCGGCGCCAAGCATCGACCATTGCAATGAAATCGGCAGGCAGTTCCGAATCGAAATACATCTCCTTACCGGTTGTTGGATGTACAAAACCTAAAGTCTTGGCATGGAGCGCCTGACGTGGACAGAGTTTGAAGCAATTACGTACAAACTGGCTGTACTTGCTAAAATTGGTTCCTTTCAAGATTTCATCACCACCATAGACATCGTCATTGAACAGGATGTGACCGATGTGTTTCATGTGTACCCTAATCTGGTGTGTACGGCCGGTCTCAAGGTTACATTCCACAAGTGACACATAACTCATGCGTTCAAGCACGCGGTAATGAGTGACGGCATGTTTACCAATGCTCTCATCTGACGAAACACACATCTGCAACCTGTTTCGCGGATTACGTGTAATGTTACCAACGACAGTCCCTGTATCATCCTTTAGACTACCCCACACCACTGCATTATAGGTTCGTTTGGTTGTCTTGTTGAAGAACTGCATGCCCAGATGCGCCTTCGCAAAAGCAGTCTTTGCAACGACGAGCAGACCGGATGTATTCTTATCGATACGGTGCACAAGACCGACCTGAGGGTCATTGGGATCAAAATCGGGGTTTGACTTAAGATGCCATGCTACTGCATTGATGAGCGTTCCATGGGTATTTCCACAACCCGGATGCACTACAAGACCTGCAGGCTTGTTAACCACCATGAGGTCATCGTCCTCGTATACAACATCAAGCGGAATATCCTCGGGGACAATAGTATTGTCATACGCCGGAGTATTGTATGTTATGACAACCTGATCACCTGGTTTCACCTTGTAGTTACTCTTTACAACCTTGCCGT
The DNA here is from genome assembly GCA_017381475.1 of Bacteroidaceae bacterium. Classification (GTDB taxonomy): domain Bacteria; phylum Bacteroidota; class Bacteroidia; order Bacteroidales; family Bacteroidaceae; genus HGM04593. Next base: position 19,657 of record JAFOCD010000062.1, on the reverse strand, counting down.
TTACCGATATTGAACCTGCATCGGCCGCCTGCTGTATCTTGTTACGCGAAGTATTGGCAACATGGTCGACAAGAAACTTGTCGATACGCACCGGAGCCTGCCCTCTGTCGGCAGTAATATGAAGTTCACGGAACAAGGTCTCCTCGGCATCAAGTTCCTCGGCATCAAGCAATTCGGGATTTATCTCATCCAAAGACATAGCTACGCAAATCAAATATCGTAATCAGAATCAAAAACAGGCTCATCCTCTTCGACAGAATCCTTGCCATTACCAACAAACACCGTTATTCTAGAACCTTCGGGAACAAGTTCTCCATTCGACAATGATCGGCCCTCATAACGAACCTCATAGACCCAATCCTGCTCACCGTCAATAGTCTCAACTCGCTCAATGACAAAGCCGGCAGCCTTGATGTGCGATTCTGCGGCACGGTATGTAAGGTTATCGATTACAGACGGAAAGGCTTTACGTGGCTTTACAGTGGTATTGACCTTGAACGAGATGCTGCGGCCCTCCTTAACATAAGAGCCGGGCTCGGGGTGTTGTTTCAATATTTGACCTTCATCAGCATCTTCACAATATATGTATTCAGTGACGTGTCCGGTAAGTTCCCTACTTTCAAGAACATTCACTGCTTTATCAAAGGTCATACCGCAGACATCGGGAACCTGAATTTCCTCGCCATGATTGGTATAATAGTCAAGCCACACCAAAGCAATATAAGGCACAATAAAAACCAAGGCTCCCATTCCCAAGAGATTCAGCGACACCACCTGCAATTTCTTGCCAAACGGGACTTTTACTTCGTTGGGCTTTACGGCCTTTTTCTTTTTTCCGGCACTCTTTTTTCCAGTGAAAAAAGACTTTATTTTCAACCAGAAGATATTCATTCTTTTCTTGAATGACTGCGCCCCACTCCTTTTTTTCCGGCCTTTTGAAAGGGCTTTCTTAACCTCCAAAGCTGTATCTTTCTTTTCCATAGCAAATTCACTTTAACGACAAAACCATGCTTTTGAAACATTCTCTGCCATTTAAATGCAAAAGTAATACAAAGTGCCAGCAAACACAATAATAAGCCTTATTTTTTGTTCTGCCGGGCATGGAAAATGAGCCAAGCTTTCCTTTTAACAAAATGCAACATTTACAAGCCATTCAGACGGCGCTTTTTTCTTGTTTTCTTTTTACTTTTTTATTATCTTCGCAAGGTTAAACTTATACCACATATCAAAATGAAAAAATTACTGTATATCCTCGTCCTCGCACTGCTGCCGGCCGTTGTAAGCCAGGCTCAGACTGAAAAGAAAAACAGCAAGAAGAACAATGCCGAGGAGACAATATATGCTGCAGGAACTGTACCCGTCATAAACGGCAAGGTGACATTCGAAAAGACGATTGAAGCCAAGGGCATGACCGCAAAGGAAGTCGAAGAAAAGGTAAACCAATGGATTGACGGACGCTATGTAAAGCCAACTGTGATATCAGTGAAGCGTTTTGAAAGCGAAAAACCAGGTACAATCATCATAAAAGGCGAGGAGTACATCACTTTCAAGAACACTTTCTTTGTGTTGAGTAGAGCAAGGATGTACTATTATCTGACATTGACCCCAGGCGATGGCTGTTGCCAGTTCAACCTGTCACGTATCACATACTGGTATGATGACGAAGATGAAAAAGGCGGCGTAAAGATGATTGCCGAAGATTGGATTACCGACGAGAATGCATTTGACAAAAAGGGCAAGATGAAGAAGTTCGAAGGCAAGTTCAGACGCAAGACCATTGACCTGAAGGAGATGCTTATCGAAGAACTTACCAATGTATTAAACTGACAAACAGATGAGAACTGTTGACAAAATAAGATACATACTCAACGTACTGTTCCTGACCGGAGCCGCAATTGCATTCATTCTGTTTATATTTGACAGCGGAGGCAATAGTTTCAAGATTGCCGGTTTTGCAGCCTTGGCGCTCAAGATGATGGAATTCATCCTTCGTTTCGTAAATTGAACACCTGTAATGACTAGAAAATTAATTTTCCTTATACTTCTTGCTGTGCCTTTCATTGCAAACGGACAGAGTTTCAAGAAAAACCCGGACAGCGAAGGCGGTTTGGGGCATGGAGAAGTTTTCAGTCCGTTCAAGAATCACGACAAAGACTCTACAAAGAGCAATATCGCTGTACCCAAGGAGATACACCAGTGGAGGGTTGACAGGGATTTTGGCAAGAAGATTGAGATAAACGCCGACACGCTGCAGTTCATGTTCCAGAACTGGCATCTCACCGAAGGCGAGAACGGAGAATACAACTTCCTTGGTAGCATGGGTACTCCGCGAGAGAGCAGGCTATTTTTCAACCGCCCCACAAACACGGAGTTCAATTATCTGCAGCCATACGATTATTTCTACACCACGCCGGACAAGTTCATCTTCAATGACACAAAATCGCCCTACACGAACCTGAGCTACCACTCATCGGGCAATACGGTAACAGGCGATGACCGTTTCAGGGCATATTTCAGCACAAATGCCGGAAAGCATTTTGGCATTGGCGGAATGTTCGACTACCTCTATGCCCGTGGCCGTTATGACATGCAGTCAACATCACTTATGGACTTTTCCATCTTCTCTTTCTACAGAAGTGACAAATACAATTATCATCTGCTGGCAAGCCGCGATTACATGAAACAGCGCGAGAACGGCGGTATAACAGATGACCGTTACATTACTCGCCCCGAGGAAACCGATGGCGCAAGCAGCAACATGAGCAGTTCGGATATTCCGGTGAAGCTGAATGACACATGGAGCAGGAATGGAGTATATGACCTATTCTTCACGCACAACTACAACTGGGGCTACTACCGCGAAAAACCGGTAACCGATACCGCAAACCCGGAAGAGGCTGACAACACTGCTGCAAAAGACTCTGTCATTACTGAATTTATAAATGTCGCCAGGCTGACACATACCGCAGACATCACACATCTTGACCATAGCTACATAAGCTACAGACGACATAACAATTACTACGCCGACACATATCTGCCATTCGACTCTCTCGACCAGACAAAACACTTGTCAATAGACAACAGAGTGGCTCTTTCTCTTTGCGAAGGCTTCAAAAAATGGGCTTTTGCTGACATCACGGCTTTTGCAGAGTACAAATATGACCGCTATCAGTTGCCGGACACACTGCCGGGCAACCAACAGGAATATGTAAAGGCATACAATGAGAATTCGGTATTCGTGGGCGGTTCAATCTCAAGTTCACACGGCAAATATCTGCGCTATAATGTAAATGGCAAGACAGCCGTGCTTGGCAATGAACTGGGAGCTTTTTCGATTGACGGAACCGTTGACCTGAACTTCAAATTGTGGAAAAGGGATATCAACATCACGGCCAAGGCTTTCATGAAGAACAATTTGCCATCGTTCTACTACCGCCACTTCCATTCGGAACATTTCTGGTGGGATAACGATGGAATAGACAAGGAGTTCAAGACACGAATTGAAGGAGACATTGAGATACCGTCATGGAAGACCAGGCTTAGTGTACAATTCGAAACTATAAAGAACTACACCTACATTGCCAATAACTCCGTATTGGCTCCAAACGGCAAAGACTACAGAAACCGTTTCAGTGTACAACAGGCCGACGGGATTGTAAATATCCTGTCAGCGGGTTTGAAACAGGATTTCGAGTTTGGCATATTCAACTTCAATACCGAGCTCACATACCAGTACAGCAGCAACCAGACGGTTCTGCCACTGCCCGCATTCAACGCATACGCCAACATTTTCTTGAAGTTCAGGATTGCCAAGGTACTGCACACTGAAGTCGGTGCCGATGCATGGTACTTCACAAGTTACTATGCACCGGAATATATGCCGGCACTTGGACAGTTCGTACAGCAGAACCAGGCCGACAAGATTGAAATTGGCAACTACCCTGTAGTGAGCGTATACGCAAACTTTCTGCTTAAGCAGACACGCTTCTATGTAAAATACTACCATGTAAACAATGGCACAGGCAACAGAAATTCATTCCTCGTTCCGCACCACCCATTGACACCGGCGGTGCTGTGGTTCGGCCTGTCATGGAATTTCTATAACTAAAACTGCACTAATCATGAACATTACCGTAAAATGGGGTTTTATAGGTTGCGGTGAGGCCACTGAAAAGAAGAGCGGCCCTGCATTTCCATTGGTAAAAGGATCGGAGGTCATTGCCGTTATGGGACGCGACAAGGAGAAGACAAAGGAATATGCCAAGCGCCACAACATTCCGCACTGGTATACCGATGCTCAAGCTCTGATTGACGATCCAGGAGTGAATGCAGTCTACATTGCCACACCGCCATCGTCACACGCCACATTTGCCATAATGGCCATGAAGGCGGGCAAGCCCGTGTATGTAGAAAAGCCACTTGCTGCGAACTACGAGGACTGCACACGCATAAACAGGGTTTCAAAGGAGACCGGCGTACCATGCTTTGTCGCATACTACCGCCGCTATTTGCCATACTTCCAGAAGGTGAGGGAGCTGTTGCCACTTATTGGCAATGTACTTAATGTACAGATACGTTTTGCCGTTCCTCCACGCGACCTCGACTACAACCGCGAGAACCTGCCTTGGCGAGTAAACCCCAATATCGCCGGTGGTGGCTATTTCTATGACCTTGCTCCGCACCAGATTGACCTGTTGCAAGAGATGTTCGGCTGCATATTGTATGCCGAGGGCTACAGTACAAACCGTGGTGGTCTATACAAGACCGAGGATACAGTGAGTGCATGCTTCAAGTTCGAGAGCGGCATTCCTGGTTCGGGATCGTGGTGCTTTGTCTCGGACGAGTCGTCGAAAGAGGATCACATTGAGATTTTCGGCAGCAAGGGTTGTCTGAAGTTCTCGGTATTCACATTCGAGCCTATTGAACTACGCACCGTTGATGGCATAAAGACTTTCAACATCCCCAACCCACCATACGTGCAGTTACCGCTCATACGCAGCATTGTTGAACATATCCAACAGAAAGGGCACTGCGAGTGCGACAGTGTAAGCGCGACAGCGACAAACTGGGTTCTAGACAAGATTCTTGGGAAAATCATCTAAAAATGAGAACAAAAGGCTGTAGACATACATACGGTATCAGAGCAACAATTTTAATTGTTGCCCTGTTGTTTTCATTACACTCAACTGCACAGGAGAAAACAGGCAGCAAGTTCAATAAAATAGTACAGGAAACGGTTGACTTTGTTGATTATGTTCTGAATGATATTGATACCACATACATTGAGAAGAACGAATACAACATGACAATCATGCCTGAGTATTCATACCGTTACGAGCATTACAGCATTGGAACAACGGGAAAGAACGGACAAAGCATGGGAATTGCGCCCGATGGACGGAATTTGTTGACACTGAACATCGGTTGGAGATGGCTCATTGTGGGATATAGCTTTGACCTGGACAACAATCGCCCAATGACTGAGTTCAACACAAGCCTTTACTCTACAAGATTCGCCCTTGACCTTTTCTATCGCAAAGGAAGCGAAGGATACAAAATAAGCAGGCTTGATGGCTTCGAGAGCGGAGATAAACTGTTACAAGGAGAGGACTGGGAATGCGATGGACTTACAACTATAAAACAGTTGGGATTAGGAGTAAGCTATGCATGGAATAAGAGATTCTCCTATGCAGCAGCAATGGGACAATCGACCGTACAACGCTCAAGCGCCGGTTCATTCATATTAGGTGCAGGATACAACTGGCAGAAATTGACATTCAACCACGACAAACTTGACCCTATTCTCAAGGCAGAACTGAAAGATGAACTCAAATTCAAGCAAGCAAAATTCCACGATTTCAGCATCAGCGTGGGATATGGATACAACTGGGTTCTCTCAAGAAATCTATTGGCAGGAATATCGTTCGAGCCTGCAATAAGCTACAAGAAGGTTAAACTTGAGTACACTGACTACAACAGTTCGCAGAAAGACCTGAGCCTGGACTTTATGACACGTGCGGCATTGACATACAACAACAACAAATACTATGCCGGAGCAACACTTGAATCACACACTTATTGTTTCGACAAGAACGACTTATACATCAGGGATGGTTTTGGAGTCCTGCAGGTATATGCCGGGTTCTATTTCTGGCGTAAAAAATGAGGGTGACCCAAAAGCAATATATACAAAGTAAACACCCTCGCTAGAGTTTCTAGCGAGGGTGTGGTGTCTTTAAAAGGGACTTTTGGGTCACCCCCATTTTGTTGAGGTTTGAATAAAAAGAGTTATTTTTAGGCTTGCATAGGCTCCAAATACCACAGTTTACTCGAATTAAATGAGGATTTTGGAGACAAGCGTAACAACAAAAGAGCCTTTTTGGTAATCCTCATTCATTATCAGAATCTCATACCTACTGTTGCCAATGCTGTGTGGTTGAATAAATTAACCTGTGCTCCGGGATTTGGAACCTCTGCATCATAGTAGGGATAGAAATCGGCTTTTTGCATCTCCAGTTTGTAGGCCATGTCAAAATAGAATATCTCGCCGTGATAACCAAGACCGCATGTCAGAACATCCTTCTCGTAACGGTTCATGTATTCGGTAGATGTCTCAACAACACTTGCATTCATTAAATCCTTGTAAGCATCGGTCTTAAACGGAGCTGATATGTAGTTGTAACCTAAGCGTACCGCAAAGCCGTCGACATTCAATTCTGCACCTATGCGTGCTATGTGCTGCGATTGCATATTATAATTTATCTCCTCGTTCTGAGCCTTAGTAACAGAGCCGCGGTTGGTAAACTTAGAAATACTATAGTCGGCATACTCATACTCTGCATTCAGTGCCAGATATGTTCCAAAAGTATACGCCATTGATGCATTGAAACGCCATGGTGTACGCAGCTTGCTTCTTATCTGCATATCGCTTCCATACCTGTCTGCATCGACCGTGCTGAAGCTCTTGTTCCAAGGATCGGTAATTACAGCCCACGTATACTGGTTAAGGTTGTACCATGTTGGTGTGTGTACAGAAACACCAATCTTGAAAGGAGAGTACTTGAATGGGCGGAAGATTGCACCCAGCTTCAGGTTACAACCACTACCTTTGAGCATCATATTGTTCTCAAGTGTATAAATTGCACCCATTTCGTCAGACTCACTGTAGGCTGTATAGCGACTGTAGTCTACACTTGAAACGCCCAATGTCGCACCAAGATAAACCCTATCCTTGATATTTGCCGAGACATTGAAATCTACGGTATGTACGCCACCACGGGTCTCCTCATAATAGGCCATATCATCGGGATACCATATTAGGATTGTGTCACCTGGATATGTCAGGAAGTTCTCGCCAGCCTCATCACACAACCAAGCATCGGCAGCAAGAAGTGGCAACCAACTTATATACAAATCTGTGTAAAGAGCGCTGCTGAGATTGTTGTATTGGAACCTGCCGCTATTGTCATAGAGCTGTTTCATCACAAACTGCTGTGAAAAGCCATTGGTTGGGGCTGCCATCTCAAATTCACCGGCAAGATTATTATTGCGGCGATAGGCCAGACCGATATTCAGGTACTTGAGCAATTCACTGTCACGCTCAATAGAACAGACTATAGAAGCATTTCCAAGAAAAGCGTTAGCATCATTCGATTTAGTTACAGTACCTTCGTAATTGGCTTTTGCTGTATTGAAGTTGACACCGGCTGTCAATGATACATCATTGCGGCGGTACATTGCCATACCGGCAGGATTGGTACCAATTGTAGAGAGGTCAGCACCCAAAGCACTCATTGAACCACCCATACCAACAAAGCGTGCAGTACCATTGAGATCGTTCTCAAACATTGATGACACATTGTACATATTCTGTGCGTTCATACATAGCGGAAGCACAAAAAGGATATATAATAAGCGTTTCATTGTCGGTTTCATTTAGTTTTTTCAGTTTAAATATACAGTTCACCCAATATTCTGTTTTCATCTGCGACCACCGCCGCCACTGCCACTGCGGGATCCACCGCCACCACCGCCGCTGCGAGATCTACCGCCGCCACTGCTACTACGGCTTGAACCACCGCCGCCACTGCTACTGCGGCTTGATGATGAGCCGCTTGAATATGATGAACCCGAACTGCGGGATGCACCAGTACTGCTTGGGCGGCTGTATCCTGACGATGAACTGCTGCGAGAAGAAGTACTGCTACTTCCATTGTTTGAAGAACGCGAGTTACGTTGTACATTGCTGCTGTTGACAGATGTTCTTGCCTGCTGTTGACGACGCATTGTTCCTGAAGAACCATTTCCGCGGCTTGATTCATTGTTCCTATTTACAGTGCGGGCCTGCTGCTCACGACGTGGATTGCTGTTGCCATTGGCTGTGCGAGTCTGCTGTTCGCGGCGTGGGCTGCTGTTGCCATTGGCTGTGCGGGCCTGCTGTTCGCGGCGTGGGTTGCTGTTGCCATTGGCTGTGCGTGTCTGCTGCTCGCGGCGTGGGTTGCTGTTGCCATTGGCTGTGCGTGTCTGCTGCTCGCGGCGTGGGTTGCTGTTGCCATTGGCCGTGCGTGTCTGTTGCTCGCGGCGTGGATTGCTGTTGCCATTGGCCGTGCGTGTCTGTTGCTCGCGGCCTGGATTGTTATTACCATTTATTGCATTATGTCCATTACGTGAATTATTGCCACCATTGGTTGGACGGGTTGCGCGATCGTTGCGAGCTGGAGTTCCTACTCTTGTTGTTGAAAGCATGCCATTGGTTCGCAAATAGTGATTGTTGTATTTGGGATACTTGTTGAAGTGGTGTGAACCGTGCCCATACCAGTTATGATTGTGCCAGTTGTGTGCATACCAGTCATTGCAGCCCCAGTGCCACCTATTGTGGTGTGGATAGTGAGGATTGTACCAACTATAATAGTATGAACTCCAGTTCCATCTGTTCCACCAATAGTTATTGTAGGAATAAGAGTAGTAATATGGATTGCTATAGGTTGGATATATGTCTATTGAATAACCGGTATCATAGATATACCAGTCGTATATACCATAATCAAACCTCAAATCCCAGAAAAGATTACTTGAAAGCGACCTGCGAGGTGAACGGAATCTGATGATTCGGTTAGAATAGGTGTAGTCATCGACGACATCATAAAGGTCATTGGTGTAGTATGTGTCTACCAAATCCGCTTCGTACACATCCTCTACCAACACATCATTGTCATCTACAAAATATACCTCCTCAGCACTCTTTACAACGAGCACCTTCTTCTCTTTCTTTGGCACAAAGTATACATCATCTGCCTGCGCCCAAGTAAGAACGGGGTAAACCAACATTAATAATAAAGCAAACTTTTTCATAGCTGTATATATTTAGTTCTTTTTTCCTGGTACAAAAATATATACAAAAAAAGGGAGAGAATAGGGAAAAATCCTACAAAAAGGGAGGAATTTCCCTATTTGAATTACAGCAATAACAAAACAAGTTCCGCTGGCGGAACTTGTTGATTCTTATCTTTTATCTATCGACTTGCGTTTATAGTCTTCATTGAAGAGCAGATCGGCCTGGTTGTCGTGCAGGGCACGTGGCACTGCCACACGACCCGACTTAACGAACTGCAACATACACTGCAGGGAGACAAATTCGTTGTATAGGTTCACCACGGTATCGGTTGAACCGGTAATCTCGACAACGGTGTAGTTTGCATTAACCTCCATGACACGCGCATTGCTATGGCGTATTACTCTTGAAATCTCACTGTTCTCAAGAATCTTTGGAGTCGAGAGTTTGTAGAGGGCTACCTCCTGGAAGAAGATCTCCTTGTCTGTGTAGTAATCGGCCTTTAGCACATCGACCTTCTTTTCAATGCGCTTGGTTACCTTGTTTACAGAATCCTCCTCGCCCCACAATGAGATTGTATAGCGGTGTACACCCTCGATTGACGATGATGACGCTGTAATGGTATCAATGTTCATCATTCGACGGGTAAACTCTGCTGTTACCTGGTTGAGCATACCGGCTATATTCTCGGTATATATAATAATTGTATATAGTTTCTTTTCCATATCGTTGTCATTCAAATCTCATATCACTGATTGTCGCACCCGGTTCTGTCATTGGCATTACATTGTCCTCTTCCTTTACTGCAACATGAAGGAGGAATGGACCATCGGTCGCAAGCATCTCCTGAATAGCCTCATCGAGCTCGCTGCGCTCTATTACAAGGCGCGATGGGATACCGTAGCCCTGGGCAATGAGTGAGTATTCGGGGTTGAGCATTGGAGTCCATGAATAGCGATGGTTGAAGAAGAGTTCCTGCCACTGGCGCACATTGCCCAGATAGTTATTATTGAGCAATATCATCTTCACGCCGACACCCTGTTCCATAATTGTTCCCAGTTCCTGAATGTTCATCTGGAAACCGCCGTCACCGGTAAAGAGACATACGGTACGCTCGGGCATTGCCATCTTCGCACCTATTGCTGCAGGCAATCCGTAGCCCATTGTTCCAAGACCACCCGATGTGAGAATGCTGTGTGGCTTTTTAAACTTGAAATAGCGGCTCGACATCATTTGGTTTTGGCCTACATCGGTAACAAGTATCGCACTGTTGGCAGTGGCCTCGCTCACCTTGCGGGCAACCTCACCCATCAGCAACGGGCCTTCAGTCGGGTTCAACGCCTTGTCGATGACTTTGTCGTACTCTATTGCATTATATTCGGCAAAACTCTTTACCCACTCACTGTGTTCTCTTGGCTGTACAAGAGCTGTTAGCCCCGCGAGCACCTCCTTGCAATCGCCAACGATGGGCACATCTGCCCTGACGTTCTTGTTTATCTCGGCATGGTCAATGTCAATGTGTATTACCTTGGCCTGCTTTGCATATGTAGAGAGCTTGCCTGTCACGCGGTCGCTGAAACGCATACCGACAGCAATGAGCAGATCACATTTGTTGGTATTGACATTAGGACCATAGTTTCCATGCATTCCCAGCATACCCACACAAAGCGGATGGTCTGTAGGGAAAGCTGAAAGTCCCATGAGTGTGCGTGCAACGGGGATACCGCTTTTCTCCACGAATGTCTTGAGTTCCTCGTGTGCCTCGCCAAGCTCAACACCCTGACCAACAAGCATGAGTGGGCGCTCGGCCTCATTGATGAGGCGTGCAGCCTCTTCCATAGCACTGTTTGAGGGGGTTGGATAAGGGATATAGCTACGTACGCTGTCTACTGTCGCAGGCTGATAATCAACCATAGACACCTGTGCATCCTTTGTAAAGTCAAGGACAACAGGACCTGGGCGGCCTGTGCCTGCAATATAAAAGGCACGCGCTACAGCCCAAGCAACATCCTCGGGACGGCGCACCTGATAGCTCCATTTGGTAATAGGCTGTGTGATACCTACGAAGTCAATCTCCTGGAAAGCATCGGTACCAAGCACAGATGAGCTAACCTGGCCGGCAATGACAACTACCGGTGTACTGTCGAGCATGGCATCACTGATACCTGTAAGTGTGTTTGTAGCTCCGGGGCCGCTTGTCACAATGCAGACACCCACCCTACCCGAACTGCGGGCAAAACCCTGCGCTGCATGCACAGCACCCTGTTCGTGACGGACAAGCACATTGCGGAATTTGTTGCGATAGTCATACAGAGCATCGAAGACCGGCATGATTGAACCGCCGGGATAACCGAAGATGGTATCAACGCCCTCGTTTATGAGTGAGCGCAGAAGCGCTTCACTACCAGTTATCATTTCTTTGTTGTTCATATATACATTATTCTATTATTCTTATACCACCCTTGTCGGCAGAACTTACCATTGAGGCATATGCCTTGAGGCTCTTTGAGATAACGCGGTCGCGTGTCAATGGGAACATTGTACGCGCCGCAAGTTCCTCATCGGTGAGTCTAACATTGATGGTACGTGCAGGAATATCAATGTCAATTATATCGCCGTCGCGCAACTTGCCGATATTCCCACCAGCAGCAGCCTCGGGCGAGATGTGACCAATGCTCAAGCCCGATGTTCCGCCGCTGAAACGGCCGTCGGTAATGAGTGCACACTCCTTGCCAAGATGACGCGATTTGATGTACGATGTGGGATAGAGCATCTCCTGCATACCAGGGCCACCCTTTGGTCCTTCGTATACAATGACTACCACGTCGCCTGCCTGCACTGCACCGCCAAGGATTCCCTCAACGGCAGCCTCCTGCGAGTCGAACACCTTTGCCTTGCCACTGAATTTCCAGATGCTCTCATCAACACCGGCAGTCTTGACCACACAACCATTGGCAGCAATGTTACCAAAGAGGATTGCAAGGCCACCATCACGGGTGTAGGCATGCTCCAACGAACGGATGCAACCGTTTTCCCTGTCAGTGTCAAGTGTCTCGTAAGTGCACTCCTGCGCACCCATTGTGTTGCAGAATACATTTGCTGGCGCTGTGCTGTAGATGCGCTTTGCCTCGCTGTCAATGCTATCGCCGGTGATACAGTATCTTTCAATATCCTCGCCAAGTGTAGAACCATTGACACGCACTGCAGTTGTATCAAGCAGACCACCCTTGGCCAACTCGCCAAGGATACCGATTATACCACCGGCACGGCCACAATCCTGCATTGAGTATTTGGTGCTGTTTGGTGCAAGCTTGCATAGACAAGGTACACGACGACTAAGTGCATCAATGTCTGTCATTGTAAAGTCGACACCAGCCTCGCCGGCAACTGCCAACAGGTGAAGGATTGTATTTGTTGAGCCACCCATGGCAATATCTAAAGTCATTGCGTTGATGAACGCCGCGCGTGATGCAATGCTGCGTGGCAGGACACTCTCGTCACCCTCGCCATAATATTTCATTGCATTGGCAACAATCTGCTTTGCAGCATCCTTTAGCAATTGCACACGGTTGGCATGGGTTGCAAGGATTGTTCCGTTACCGGGCAATGAAAGACCGATAGCCTCGGTGAGCGAGTTCATGGAGTTAGCAGTGAACATGCCGGAGCAACTACCGCAACCGGGGCATGAACGCTTCTCAATCTCTGCAAGTTCATCGTCCCCCACACTCTTGTCGGCAGCCTTTACCATTGCGATTACAAGGTCAAGGTTCTCGTTTTTCCAAGTACCCTTTTCCATAGGACCACCCGACACGAAGATTTTAGGGATATTCAGGCGCATTGCAGCCATGAGCATACCCGGAGTAATCTTGTCACAGTTTGAGATGCACACCAACGCATCTACCTTGTGGGCATTGCACATATATTCAACGCTATCGGCTATGATGTCTCGCGATGGCAATGAATAGAGCATGCCGTCGTGTCCCATAGCAATACCATCGTCAATGGCAATGGTATTGAACTCGGCAGCATAGCAACCAAGTTTCTCAATCTCGGCCTTTACAATCTGACCGGCCTCGTGCAGATGAGTGTGACCAGGAACAAGTTGAGTAAAAGAATTGGCAATGGCAATGATTGGTTTACCGAACATTTCGCGCTTCATGCCGTTGGCAATCCACAGTGCACGCGCTCCCGCCATTCGACGGCCCTCGGTACACTGTGCGCTCCTTAATTTTATTTTCATATTACTTAATTTTATAATAAAAAACGCCCTTCTCTATTTGGGAGAAAGGAGAGTTCCGGAAATCACTGAATGTCATTGTTTTCAACGACTACCGGACACATTCTAAAACTGGCGCAAAATTAGTCTTTTTTTTTATAATCGAATTACATTTCCATTAAAAATTATATATAAGAGGTATATGTTATGAATAAAGAACATATTTTCCACAAATATGTGATATTTACCCGAAAGATATTAGCAAGCCGGGCTTTTTACGGTTCAGTAGAAATTTAGTGTGGATATCGCTTTCGCTCTCCATTTAATTCAACGGCTAATCTCAACCTTAATCGTTCACTTGTATTTTCTTTGTAGTCGTTTTATATATTCTTTTCATAACTAAAAATCACCCATTCTTTTTCCTCATTTGCCGCCAACAACGACTGTTGCTCACACAGTGCCGGTTTTTCTTTGATATTACCATTGTACGCAGCAAAGTTCGCGGAGTATCCCTTTGCAAATGTAATTCCCCTCCAACGGCGGAAAGTTACGCGTAAGTGAGCAAAAACCAAACTAGTTTGAGATTTTGCAGCGAGCGCAAGCAATTTCAACCAAGTTAAAAATCCAATATTTGAATAATACTGTTTTTGACAACACTCGCTTTTAGCGACCCAAACGGTACGAGCTACGCCCGTACTACGTTTGACCATTCGCCGCTCATGTTGTCGAAGGCTAAAGCCTTTCCCGTGTGCCGAAGTTTTTCGTACTTTTTTTCTAAAAAGTACAAGATAGAACGAAAACAATAAGAATATAAGACAACTGATTAAGGGTAAAATCTACTGCCTAAAATTCAAGATTTACCCACACCCTTTTTCTACTGAACCGAAAGAATTGAAAAGAGATTATCAATATATAAAAAAGGCACTTGCGCTCCACCTTGAATGTTTTCACAACGGAATAATCCTTATTGTGATTGATATAACAACAGCGAGTGGGTGTATTTGATATTTCAAAGATGTTCATAAGCGAGTGAAACACAAAGCTTGCTTTGATTTTACAACGAGCAAAGAACATCTTCGCATAGGCAAAGATACAAATCTATAAGTTTTAATCTCGTATTTTTCTTACAAAAGGTGCGTTTTCCTATAAAAACGAGCCTCAAAAAGGTGCGTTTTCCTGCAAACAGGCTATTTTCAACAAAGAGATAACTATGCAATCAATTTGATGAAACCGAATATTCGTCTTACTTTTGCACGTGCAATAAAATGACTGAAAAAAGATTCCGTTTATGAATACAATATGGATTGTGATGCCAATACTCATTGTATTGATGTTTCTGCTGGGTATAGACCTGAACAGTAAGTCGTTTGCCAATGTCGCCAAACAACCTAAAGCAGTGCTGCTGGGCATGGTGGGACAATTGTTCCTGCTGCCGCTCATTGCGTTTGCCGTGGCATGGATTATGGATTTACCGCCAATATATTTCATGGGTCTGGTGCTGGTGGCATGTTGTCCTGGTGGCAGTTCGTCCAATGTTTTCTCCATGCTTGCCAAGGGTGATGTTGCCTTGTCGGTAACGCTCACTGCGCTGAGCAGCATAATTACCCTGTTCACCTTGCCTATGATAATGGCTTTTGTTGCCGAGTTTGTATCGAGTACAAACGGTATGGATATTCACTTGCCCATTGGCAAGCTACTGGTGCAGAACATTGTAATGCTGTTTGTTCCGCTATTGGCAGGCAGTCTTTTCCGCAAGGTAAAGCCCCAGACAGCAGCAAAGACGGCGCGTGTACTTGGTAAACTGGCTTTCCCTGCGTTGATGACACTTGCTGCAGTGTTCTTCCTACAATACCGCCGTGAGATTGCCGATAACTTTGCCGTGCTTGGAGCATCGGGCGCATTGCTCATCCTGCTTGCCATGCTGTGCAGTGGAGGATTGTCGCGCATGAGCGGTGCAGGCAAGGCGGTGAGACGCACCATTGTAATTGAGGTGGGAATGCAGAACGCTGCACAGGCCATTGCCATTGCATCGTCGCCGTTCATTTTCAACAGCGGCGAGATGGCCCTGCCGGCAATCATATATGCCCTACTCATGAATGTGATTCTGCTTGTGTATGTCTATTTCATAAGGCGCAAGGAGAAAGCCGCCGCATAAACAGCAATGCAGGATGAAGAAGTGGGTTGAAGCGATGCGCCTGAGAACGCTGCCGGTGAGCCTTGCCGGAGTCATTTGTGGCACTGGATGCGCCCTGCTGCTCGGGTCGTTCGACGCAGTTATCGCGCTGCAGTGCATGCTGTTCGCAGCTCTGGCGCAGATTGCATCCAACTTCGGGAACGAATACTATGACTACAGGAACGGCATTGACAGGAAAGGGCGCGAGGGATTCCGCCGCGGAGTGACCGAGGGTGAGATTTCGCCACAGGCAATGAAACGCGCCACATACACTACCCTGCTGGCAGCAATAGCCGTGGGCTGTACCATGCTGTTTCATGGCCCTTGGTGGCTGTTGCTTGTGGGTGCGGTAATAGCACTCTTTGCACTGGGATACAGTGCAGGGCCTTACCCCTTGTCGCACCACGGACTGGGCGATGTGGCAGTAATAATATTCTTTGGAATTGTACCTGTGACATTCACCTGTTACCTACAGGCCGGCAAGTTCGACAACACGGGCATAACGCTATCGACTGCATTTGCAGTGGGATTGCTTGCCGCAAATGTGCTCATTGTAAACAACTACAGGGATATGGAGGATGACAAGGCGGTAAACAAGAACACAACCGTGGTTATCTTCGGCCGCAAGACCATGGCTTGGTGCTACCTGCTGGCAGGGTTGGTTGCCATGGTGGCAATGGTTCCCGTGTGGAGGGTACTACAGTTGTGGAGCCTGCCCGTTGTATTGGTCTACACCGCATTGCACCTGAAGAATTGGCTATATCTGAAGAAAGCGCAGGGCGCTGCGCTCAACCCCCTGCTTGGCAAGACTGCTGTTACATTGCTTGTCTTTTCGTTGATGCTGATTGTGGCAACAATAGTTGCAAACTGAAAGCTTTCAGTTTGCACTTTATTCAAGTTCCACTACTGTGATTCCGGCGCCGCCGAACTGTACATGCTCGTCGTGGAAATGCTTCACGAACGGCATGGTGCTAAGGTAGTGGCGCACGAGTGTACGCAGTATGCCGTTGCCTGTTCCGTGAAGAATGCGCAGGCGGTGAACATTGCACACAACGGCATCGTCAAGAAAATAGCCCACAGTCTGCACAGCCTCCTCGCCACGCATTCCGCGGATGTCGATATCTTCCTTGAAATTAAGGCGTTTGTTATGCAATTGTTCCTGGGTCTCGCTTGTGAGGAACGATACCTTGCGCACCTCTTCCTTGGGTGCTTCACCCGGTACAAGACGGTCAAGTGAAACGGTTGATTTTATAGCTCCAAAACGCACAATAGCTGCATTCTGCTTGAGTGTCATGACCTCGCCCACGGCCTGCTGCCCATCAATGCGCACATACATGCCGACAGTAATCTGTGGCTGCTTGCGCTCGGGCTGCTGCGGTTTGCTTTCGCCGGTTGCCGGGGCGTTGTTTCCCTTTTGCTGTTTGCCGTTCTTCTTGCGCTCCTGGCGTGCGAGAATTTTTGCCATCTCGCGGTCGGTCTGCATCTGCAGTTTCTGCTTTGCAAGTTCTTCAAGCTGCTTGCTGAAATCGCTCAGTTCCAGACGTGCCTGGCGAGTGCGCTCTTTCTCGGCCTTAGCCTCAACAATGGCGCGTATAGTATTCTCTATCTTTGCATTGGCCTCGCGCAACAGACGCTCGGCCTCCTCGCGTGCCTCCTTGAGAATCTGCTTGCGGCTCTTCTTGAGTTCATCGCCCTGCTCCTGAACCTTGCCCAGGATTTCATCGAGTTCCTTCTCTTTCTGGTGCACATTCTTGCGCTTGCTCTCCCAGTA
This sequence comes from Bacteroidaceae bacterium, assembly GCA_017381475.1. Classification (GTDB taxonomy): domain Bacteria; phylum Bacteroidota; class Bacteroidia; order Bacteroidales; family Bacteroidaceae; genus HGM04593. The sequence continues at coordinate 2,163 of JAFOCD010000062.1, read as the reverse complement.
GCGCTTGTCGCGCACAATGTCCTGCAGGTACTTGTCGCTCTGTATGTAGTCGCTGCCCACAATCTGCGATGCATCGGCAATAACCTCCTCGGGCAAGCCAATCTTGCGTGCAATCTCAACGGCAAACGATGAGCCGGGGTTGCCTATCTGCAACTGGAAGAGTGGGCGCATCTCGCCACGGTCATAGAGCATGGCTCCGTTGACAATGCCGGGGGTGGCATCGGCAAAATGCTTGAGGTTCTGATAGTGAGTGGTGATGATGCCGAATGCTCCGCGCTCGTTGAAACGCTTGAGCAGTGCCTCGGCAATTGCAGCACCTATGAGTGGCTCGGTTCCGCCACCGAACTCATCAATTAGAATCAGTGAATGTCTGTCGCAGTTACGGAGCGTATGTTTCATGTTGAGCAGGTGGCTCGAGTAGGTACTCAGGTCGTCCTCGATACTCTGCTGGTCGCCAATGTCAATGAAGAGACTCCTGAAAATACCGGCCTTGCTACGCTCGTGCACAGGGATGAGAAGACCGCACTGCAGCATATACTGCAGGAGACCTGCGGTCTTCAGACAGACCGATTTACCACCGGCGTTGGGGCCCGAGATGAGCAGTATGCGGCGCTCGCCGTCGAGCTCAATGTCGAGTGCCGACATCTTGCGGCCATGCTTGCGCAGCGACATCTCGAGCAACGGATGTATGGCTGTTCCCCAGTCCATCATGGGGCGGTTCTCAAGCGATGGCTTCACAGCATCGAAGCAGGCTGCAAGCTCGGCTTTAGCGCGTATGAAATCCATCTCGCCAAGAAACTCGTAGGCAAGCAGCAACTGTGGCACCTGGGGGCGCAGTTCCTGCGAGAAAGCGGTGAGGATGGCAATGATTTCGCGCTTCTCCTCGGCCTCGAGCTCGCGTATGCGGTTGTTGGCCTCGACCACCTCGGCTGGCTCTATGAAGACAGTTTTTCCGCTGGCCGACTCATCGTGCACAATACCGCCCATCTTGCGTTTGAGTGCCGGCGCGACAGGGATTACAAGACGACCGTCGCGCATGGTTGGCGAGGCATCCTTCTCGACCAGGCCATCGGCTTGTGCCTTGCGCAGAATGCTGTTGAGCGTGCGCGAGATGCCGCTCGATGTGCGTGCAAGGTCGCCACGGATGCGTGCCAGTGCAGGCGATGCACTGTCCTTCACGGTACCGAACTTGTCAATGATTATATCAATGTCGCGGATAATGCGCGGGAATGCCTCGACATCGCCGGCAAGTGCCCTCAAAGAGGGGTACAAGGGCGAATCGTCGCCATCGGCAGCATTGCCACTCTGCTTGCGCAGTAGCGCGAGGATGCGTCCAATGGTGTCGAGTGAACGTCGCAGGGAGAAGAGTTCCTCGGCCGCCATGTACATGCCCTCGATGCGAATGCGCTGCAACGGCTCGCGCACATCGAAGTAGAAGTCGGACGGGAAACCGTCCTCGGTCCGCAGTATCTGCAAGAACTCCACCACCTCGTCGAGTCGCCGTCCGATGGTGTCGAAATCGGTGAGGAACTGCATGTCATCGACGCGCTCCCTGCCCAACGGGCAGAGGCACTCCTCCTTGAGCATGCGGCGAATGGCATCGAACTCAATTCTTGTCTCAAAATTCTGCGGATATATCATTGCTGTTTTTGTTTCGGAGTGCGAAGATACATCAAAAAGCGCAAAAACGCCCCGGTCGGGAGCGATTATTGCTGCAAAGCACCTTTTTTGACAAAGTTTTTGCGTAATACAATATATTAATATAATTAATTTTATAATTTTGCATTTTGGTGGAGCATTGTGCAGAACAGTACCGCCAATGACGAGAGAAAAACATAAAACAATTATAAAACTGCAACTATGAGATTTACCAGAAAATGCATCAAAACCATCCTGTTGTCGGCTGCAATGTTGGCTACCGGCATGCCCACACAGGTGTTCGCGACAAATGACAGCGAAGAGACCATTGGCGTTGTTGCGGTTGAGAAAATCAACCCCACGACAGTTGAATTGCGCCTGAATGACGGTCATAGAGTGACCATCGATTTCTATGGTGATAACATCTTCCGCATGTTCCGCGACATCAACGGTGGTATTGTACGCGACCCACAGCCAATGGAGGGCTACCCAGATGCCCAAATTCTTGTTGACAATCCACGCAGG
>JAFOCD010000061.1 GCA_017381475.1 Bacteroidaceae bacterium | reverse complement strand
GTTTGTTTTACCTTGCAAAGGTACTCATTATTTTTAATAATGGCTACGACCATATAAACAAATATTCACTATGCTTTTAAAAACATCTCCATTTCTAGAAGCTGTTTAAATTTATATCGCCAAGTTTTTTATAGAGCAAAATTGGATGTTTATTTATTTTTCAAGGGCACATAGCGGGCTATGTAACTGCGAAAAAGAAAGAAACAGACGTTTTTGAATATAAAAAACGGCGAAATGACAGACTGCTATAAGAAAATATTTTTTAGAAATTTAATCAGCTTCTTGGATAAATAAAAATTTATTGTGTAAGTTTGCTTTCGGTTTGCCTGGTAATGGCAACGCAAGAATGAACATCATTACAAAACTCAGAAGCTGTTTGAATTTATATCGTTTAGTTTTTATAGGGCAAAAATTGGATGTTTATTTATTTTTCAAGGGCGCATAGCGGGCTATGTAACCGCGAATAAAGAGATAAACAGACATTTTTGAACATAAAAAATAACGAAATTGCAGCTTCCGATATAAGATATTTTTATTAGAAATTTAAACAACTTCTAAATACTATGAACAAGGAAAAGGAGAAGCTTTTTAGCGATTTCTCGCCTGTATCGTCCGAGGATTGGAAAAACAAGATCATAGAGGAGCTCAAGGGTGCCGACTATGACAAGAAGATGATTTGGAGAACCCAAGAGGGTTTTCAAGTAAACCCGTTCTACCGCAAAGAGGACCTGCCCGAGGAATGCGACAAGGCTCAGCCCGGTGTGTTCCCTTACACCAGAGGCAACAAGGCATGCAACTGTTGGCTCATAAGGCAGGACATCAAGGTTGCCGAGGCTGCCGAGGCAAATGAAAAGGCAAAGAGACTTATTGCCGAGGGTGTCGATTCCATTGCATTTGGCATAAAAGGCAAACAGGTAAACCCTGAATTCATACCGGCCCTACTTGACGGCATTGACGCTGAGAGCGTAGAGCTGAATTTCAATGTATGTGTGGGCAAGGTTGTGGAGTTCACCCAGCTGCTTGCCGAGTATTACCGTCAGCGCGGTTTCGACCCAGAAAAGGCAAGGGGAAGCATCGGATATGACCCCATAGGCAAGGAGATGCTCTCGGGCAAGGTAAATGACTCATATACCGAGGTAATCAAGGCTCTCATTGCTGCAACTGCCGCTATGCCAAAGTTCCGTTGCATTGCCGTCAACAGCGGCAAGCTGAACAACGCAGGAGCATACATTACCCAGGAACTTGGTTGCGCGCTTGCTTGGGGTAACGAGTATCTGCACGCGGCTACCGAGGCGGGTATTCCTGTAGATGTTGTTGCAAAGAACATCAAGTTCAACATGGGAATCTCGAGCAACTTCTTCATGGAGATTGCCAAGTTCCGCGCAGCACGCACATTGTGGGCAAAGATTGTGGAGCAGTACGAGCCACAGTGCAAATGCGCCTGTAAGATGATTATCCACGCCGAGACATCGGAGTTCAACCTCACGCTGTTCGACTCCTATGTAAACATGCTCCGCACACAGACCGAGGCCATGAGTGCCGCCATTGCCGGTGTAGAGTCAATCACCGTGACACCTTATGACACTGCATACGAATCGCCCACCGACTTTGCTGTGCGCATAGCAAAGAACCAGCAGCTTATCTTGAAACACGAGAGCCACCTCGACAAGGTTGCCGACCCTGCAGGCGGTTCATACTATGTAGAGAGCCTCACGGCATCAATTGCTGCCGAGGCATGGAAACAGTTCCTTGCCATTGAGGAGGAGGGCGGTTTCCACAAGGCAGTTAAGGAGGGCCGCATACAGCAGGCCGTTGAGGATTCGGGCAACAACCGCCGCGCCGCACTTGCAAAGCGCAAGGAGATTCTGCTCGGCACAAACCAGTACCCGAACTTCGGCGAGTTGTCCGAAGGTCGCCGCCCTGCATCAAAGGGCTGCAACTGCGGTTGCCATTGCGACGGCGCAAAGGAGACCGGCGGGCGCACATTGGCTATCAAGCGTCTTGCCGAGGAGTTCGAGCAGCTGCGTCTGAGCACCGAGGAGAGCGGTCGCCGTCCAAAGGCATTCATGCTCACCATCGGTAACCTTGCAATGCGCCAGGCAAGAGCACAGTTCTCGTGCAATTTCCTTGCCACAGCAGGCTACGAGGTCATCGACAACCTGGGCTTCGCCACAGTTGAGGATGGTGTGAAGGCAGCATTGGCGGCAAAAGCCGACATCGTGGTCATCTGCTCAAGCGACGACGAGTATGCCGAGTATGCAATCCCTGCTTTCCAGGCCATTGGTGACAAGGCGATATTCATTGTTGCCGGAGCACCTGCATGCACCGAGGAACTGCAGAAGGCCGGTATTGTAAACTTTATAAATGTGAGATCCAATGTTCTTGAGACCTTGAAGGCTCTGAACGCGAAGTTGGGCATATAAGTAACAGCTTCTAAAGAACGGTATCATGAGAAAGAATTTCAACGACATAGACCTGTTTGGCTGCACAGCGGCAACAGGTTGCTGCACAAAGGCAGCAAACAATAACGAGGTATGGGAGACAGCCGAGCAGATAAAGGTCAAGCCCCTTTATACCGCCGACGACCTCAAGGAGATGGAGCATCTCGACTATGCAGCCGGCATACCGCCGTTCCTGCGTGGTCCCTACTCCATGATGTACACTTACCGTCCCTGGACAATACGCCAGTACGCAGGTTTCTCTACCGCCGAGGAGAGCAACGCCTTCTACCGTCGCAACCTCGCGTCGGGACAGAAGGGACTGTCGGTTGCGTTTGACCTGCCTACACACCGTGGATACAACCCCGACAACGAACGCGTTGTGGGCGATGTGGGCAAGGCCGGTGTATCTATCTGTTGCATGGAGAACATGGAGCAATTGTTCGACGGCATTCCGCTCAACAAGATGTCTGTATCAATGACCATGAACGGTGCGGTGCTACCTGTGCTTGCCTTCTACATCAACGCCGCGCTCGAGCAGGGCGCGAAGCTCGAGGAGATGGCCGGAACAATACAAAACGACATTCTCAAGGAGTTCATGGTGCGCAACACCTATATATACCCACCGGCATTCTCAATGCGCATAATTGGCGATATCTTCGCCTACACATCGCAGAAGATGCCAAAGTTCAACTCCATTTCAATCAGTGGCTACCACATGCAGGAGGCCGGTGCTTCGGCCGACATTGAGCTGGCATATACACTGGCCGACGGACTGGAGTATGTACGCACAGGCGTGAATGCAGGCATTGACATTGACGCATTCGCTCCGCGCCTGTCGTTCTTCTGGGGCATTGGCATGAACCCATTTATGGAGATTGCCAAGATGCGCGCAGCACGAATGCTATGGGCTAAGATCATAAAGAGCTTCAATCCCAAGAACCCCAAGTCAATGGCCCTGCGCACACACTGCCAGACATCGGGCTGGTCGCTCACCGAGCAGGACCCGTTCAACAATGTTGGACGCACGGTAATCGAGGCCATGTCGGCAGCCATGGGACACACCCAGTCGCTGCACACCAATGCGCTCGATGAGGCTATTGCCCTGCCGACCGACTTCTCGGCACGCATTGCGCGCAACACACAGATATACCTACAAGAGGAGACCAATATATGCCGCGTGGTTGACCCATGGGGCGGTTCATACTATGTGGAAAGCCTCACCAAAGAGATTGCTGAGAAGGCTTGGAAACTCATTCAGGAGATTGAGGAACTTGGCGGCATGGCAAAAGCCATTGAGACAGGCATCCCCAAGATGCGCATTGAGGAGGCTGCGGCACGCACACAGGCTCGCATTGACAGCGGCAAGCAGATCATTGTGGGAACAAACGCCTACAAGCTCGACGAGGAGGAGCCAATCGACATTCTTGAGATTGACAACACCGCAGTGCGCAAGGAGCAGCTCGATGCACTTGAGCGCAACAATGCAGGCCGCGACGAAGCAGCAGTGAAGGCCGCACTTGCAAAGATAACCGAATATGCACGCAGCGGCGAGGGCAACCTGCTCGAGGCTGCAGTTGAGGCTGCGCACTTGCGTGCCACATTGGGAGAGATATCAGATGCCTGCGAGGATGTTGCCGGCAGGTATAAGGCAGTAATCAGAACAATATCGGGAGTGTATTCAGCAGAGAGCAAGGACGACGAGAGCTTCAGAGAGGCCTGCCGTCTCACAGACGAGTTTGCAAAGAAAGAGGGACGACGTCCCCGAGTTATGGTTGCCAAGATGGGCCAGGACGGTCACGACCGTGGAGCAAAGGTTGTTGCCACAGGCTATGCCGATTGCGGCTTCGATGTGGACATGGGAATGCTGTTCCAGACACCGGCCGAGGTTGCACGCCAGGCAGTGGAGAACGATGTGCATGCAGTTGGCGTGTCGTCGCTTGCAGCAGGACACAAGACACTCGTTCCACAGCTCATTGAGGAGCTAGACAAACTGGGCCGTGGCGACATCATGGTATTTGCCGGTGGTGTAATCCCTGCACAGGACTATGAGTTCCTGTACCGCGCAGGCGTTGTAGGAATCTTCGGCCCCGGTACAAGCGTGGCAAAGGCAGCGTGTGAGTTGATGAAGATATTGTTGGAAAAGTAAACAATTAAAGAACTGTAGAGTCCTTAAAGGTCAAACGCCCTTAAGGGCTTTGCTGTGCAATAGAATACTATAATAAAATAATGATAGTCTGTATAGCAGAGAAACCAAGTGTAGCCAAGGAAATAGCCGATATTCTTGGGGCAAAGAACCGCCGCGAGGGATTCATTGAGGGCAACGGCTATCAGGTGACCTGGACTTTCGGCCACTTGTGTACGCTCAAGGAACCTCACGACTACACCCCCATGTGGCAGCGTTGGAACCTTGGCAGCCTACCAATGATTCCACCCCGTTTCGGCATCAAGCTCATAAACGACAAGGGCATTGAGAAACAGTTTGCAGTCATTGAGAAACTGATGCAGGACGCCGACATGATTGTGAACTGCGGTGATGCCGGCCAGGAGGGAGAACTCATCCAGCGTTGGGTGATGCAGAAGGCGCAAGCTAAGTGTCCAGTGAAACGTCTGTGGGTATCGTCGCTCACCGAGGAGGCGATACGCGAAGGCTTTGCCAACCTCAAGGACCAGAGCGAGTACCAGCCGCTCTACGAGGCGGGCCTGAGCCGTGCCATCGGCGACTGGCTCCTGGGAATGAATGCCACAAGACTCTACACACTCAAATATGCGAAGAACAAACAAGTTCTCTCCATAGGCCGCGTGCAAACCCCTACCCTTGCGCTTGTGGTAAAACGCCAATTGGAGATTCAGAACTTTGTTCCGCAACCCTACTGGGAGCTAAAGACACTCTATCGCGACACCACATTCAGCGTTACCGAGGGCCGTTTCGACAACGAGGAAAAGGCGCGTGAGGCACTTGAAAAGATAACAGGGCAACCGTTCACGGTGACCGATGTCACTGCAAAGAATGGCACTGAACTGCCGCCACGCCTCTATGACCTCACATCACTGCAGGTCGATTGCAACAAGAAGTTCGGCCTCTCGGCCGAGCAGACACTGCAGACCATCCAGTCACTCTATGAGAAGAAGGTGACCACCTATCCGCGTGTAGATACCACCTACCTGAGCGATGATATCTACCCCAAGTGCGAGAATATCCTTAAAGGACTGCGCGACTATCAGGCGCTCACAGCGCCGCTATTCGGTAAACCGCTTGTGAAATCGAAAAAGGTGTTCGACAACAAGAAGGTTACCGACCACCATGCCATAATCCCCACAGGAGTCTATCCCCAGGGACTCACCGACCTTGAGAAAAAGGTCTATAATCTTGTGGCAACGCACTTCATTGCTGTCTTCTACCCCGACTGCAAGTTCCGCACCACAACAGTGCTTGGCGAGAGTGCCGATGTCAAGTTCAAGACAACGGGCAAGGAAATCATAGAGCCGGGCTGGCGCGTAGTGTTTGCCGGTGAACTGGTCGAAGACAAGGAGGAGAAGGAGAATCTGCTGCCCTCGTTCACCGTGGGCGAGAGCGGCCCTCATACCCCCGGCCTTGCCGAGAAGTGGACACAGCCGCCAAAATACTACACCGAGGCCACACTGCTGCGTGCAATGGAAACGGCAGGCAAGCTTGTGGATAACGAGGAACTGCGCGATGCGATGAAGGAGAACGGCATTGGCCGCCCGTCAACCCGTGCGGCAATAATCGAGACACTCTTCAAGCGCAACTACATAAAGCGCGAGAAGAAGAACATTGTTGCAACGCCCACCGGCATTGAACTCATAGGCACAATAAGGAACGAACTCCTGAAGAGCGCCGAGCTAACCGGCCAGTGGGAGAAGAAACTGCGCGACATCGAGAAACGGCAGTACGAGGCAAAGACCTTCATCGAGGAACTCAAGGCAATGCTCAACGATGTAGTGCGCGATGTGCTCAGCGACTGCAGCGCATCAAGGATTTGAGAAATACATATTACTATAAATGAGGGTGACCCAAAAGTCATTTTGCAAAGAGAACAAACCCTGCCAGAGCATATTCTGGCAGGGTTTGCTTGTTCTTAAACGGGGCTTTTGAGTCAACCCCATTGTTTTTGTTTTAGTAAACAAGAATCTTATTGTTCCCTACTATATACATTCCTGCAGGAATAGAAATCTTTGTTGTACCGGCGTTGACGCGTACCTTGCGTACGAGACGGCCGTCAACAGAGTAGACAGCATATTCCTGTGGTTCGAGGGATGTTATTGTTATGCAGTCGCCGCCCTTTACAGAGTATGTTGCATAGATATCTGATATACCTGTTGACTGGCTGAAGGCAATCTTTACATCATCGAAGCGCACCTCCTCGTTATTGCCGTCAACGGCGTATGCATTGAGAATCTCAATTGCACGGGCATCCTCTTCAATAACCGATGTCGCGTTAGCGTCAAGGTTTACAATCACATCGTCGCTGCTGCTTATGGTTGTGTTATCATCGGAATAGAGCACTACACGATATGTGTTCATGTCGAGCATCTCATATGTAAAGTTATGTGAAGCAAGAGCATCGGCAGGTACAATGTCATTGATGAAGACTCCGTCGGGTACCTTGATGTCGAACTGCATTGCAGTGTAGTCTTCGCTGCTGTAACGCATGAGGTTCAATGGCATAATCACATCCTCGCCAAGCGCAAGCACTGCATCATTGCCATAGAGTTCGCCAGCTGCAAGCAGTGTTCCGTAGGCATACATTGCCGAAGGCGCATCAGCCATCATAACCTCACCGGCAGCCATCTCAGCATCAAGGAGGTCAATGTATCCGTCGGCATTGACATCGGCTTTGGCCTCGCTGAATCTCTTGTATACATCACCCTGAATGTATGCTGTAATCACTGTCACATCATGGACTGTCAACTGGTTGTTGAGGTTGACATCACCAAGCATGGCATAGATGAGGTCATTTACATCATACTCATCAAGGTTATTGTAGATATAGTTTGCGCGCTCTGTAAGCCACTGCTTCGCACGGTCGCGGTCGCTCTCGCCGAAACCATAGCTGCTACCCCACTCATAGGCATTGTTCTGGAACGAGGTCTTTGCAAAGTTGTAGTAGCTGTCGATGTAATCGTGCAGCTCGGCAATCGAGTTGTTCTCCATGAACTCCTTCCACACGCGGTAATAGTGTTTCTTGAAGGCCTCTGCATTTGTCAGATCCTGCCAGAACATATATGCCTCCATTGAAGTTTTGATGACACTTGATGTCTGTCCCGAATAGCAATACTGGCTGCCGTTCTCATAGTTGAATCCCCAGTCGAAATCCCATAGCGGACCAAAAGCAATCTTGCCCTCGGGGTCGCTCTCGTTCTTGTGGTAGAAGGTACTCTTGGGGTGGTTGATCTCCTGGTTGAGTACAAGGTCGTTGGTAAGGAAGAAGCGCGCTGTGGCATCCACATCCATCACATCCTCCAGGCCTTCGCCCAGATATACGGCATTCTGCATCTCCCTTGAATCCTCAAGTATTGCCGCACGACGATCTATTGCGTACTCCTGGTTTATATACTCGGCAAGGTCGGGCTCGGCTACCTTGACCGGCAGATTATAGTTACCGGTGCGGTAAATGGGCTCATCGGAACTGCTGTATGTATCCAGCTCAACTACATAACCGTCTTCCTCGTCAATATCTACACTGTTGTTTGCCATTCCCACCTTCTCGGTGAACATATAGCTACCCATATAAATACCGTTCATGTACAGCTCGACAGGGATAATGTGGTTGGGGTATTTTGCGCCTGCCATCTGTCCGATCTTCATGGCAATGGCATTTGCCATGAGCGAACCTCTCTGCGCATTTGCAAGCAGTACCCAGCTCTTGCCCTTGGTGAGACCGAAAGGTTTCACCTTCTCCTCAAACTTGAGACGATAGGGTTTCTTGCTTGCGCTCCATGACGAGTTTCCGCGACCCTTTATCTGTACAGAATCCTCAAAGTTGTCATAAACGCCGTTTCCGGAAATGCGGAACTTCGCATTCAGGTAGTAGTCCTTGCTTGTAACGAACAGGCCACCGTCAATGTCAATATCAATGCGTGGCACTGTTGCAATCCTGTCGGTGAGCCAATCGATTGTCACATTGTATATGTTGCCGAACGGAACACGACGGTTCTCATAAACGGCATCCTGAATCTTCACCGGCTCCTCGGCTGACGCAGGAATGACATTGTACACGCGCAACTCGGCCAATGCAAGGTGGTTCTTCGAGTACTCGCCGCTTGTCTGGACGATTCTCAGGTATGAATACTTGCCTCCCAAAGCAATTGTCGGTGATGTATATTCCTGACCGCGACCGCCTCGTGGCATGCCATCGGCAATATAATCCAATGTGCGGATAAGTTTCCAGTTATTGGCATCGTTGCTTGCATATATCTCCCAGACAAGTGGGTTATAGCCGGTCTGCGGACGGCACTGATAATAGAGCTGTATATTCTCCAACTGCTCGGGCAATGCAATCTGGATATAGGCATTCACATTGACAGTAGCATTGTTTGCGCTACCCCATGTTGAGTGGAATATTGTCGAAGGATTACTGTCGAGCAGGTTCGCAAGCGACTCGCTGCTACTGGTTGACGGTTTATTGGTAGAAAGCATGTCGGCAGTGAGTTCAACCTCCTTTGTCTCGCCCGAAGTCGATGGTGTAGTCCATATCTCATCCTGCACCTTTATTCTCTTTACAATGTTGTAACCCGGATAAGTCACCTTGTATGAAACTGTTTTTGCAAAGCTTTGACGAGTCTCCTTGCTCACCTGCAACACGGTATCTACATATGCCACAGCCTTGTCGTCACTCAATTGGAAGCTTGCAGTGAGCCACTTTCCGATAGCGTTGACACTGAGATTGATGTCATTTGTAATCTCGGCACACTCAACATCCACATTGAGTGTGGGGTTATACTTGTTGTTGAACTTGAACGATGTCATCGTTGGCAGCAGTGGCTTTACCATAGAGATGCTGTCATACTCGTTCTTTGTGTAATACACTGTCTCGCCATCGGCCAACGGGAAATAGACTGTACCGCCCGATGTGTAATATTCACCGTCGAGTGATGCGAGTGCATAGCCCTCTACATCACCATTGGTGAGATATACATAAACCACCTCGCCATCCTCGGGCTCCACTTCGGGTGTCTCCTCCTCTTCCTTATCCTCGCCGCCCGACGCGCCGCCGTTCTCGACCTTTGTAGACTGGAATTGCTCTATCTCGCGTTCAATCTGGGCATATATCTCAACATACTGCGACGCGCTGTACACACCGGCTTTTTCCTTTGCGCCCGCAATGGTAGTGACTAAGCCATCGAGTATAGTACGTGAACTTTCGGGATATGTTCCGGCAACATAAGGATACTGGCTGAATATTGAATTTGCAAGCAGTTCATTCACCTGAGCCTCATACATTGAAAGGCCGGCCGCCATATAAGTTGACAATGCCTGAAAAAGTGAATTCTTGGCCGATGTTATTTCATCCATGCTTTTCATTGACGGGATGTTCTGCTGAACGGTATTCACCAATGAACGCAATGTGGCATCCTCACCACCGGTGCAGTAGCCCTGATGATTTCCGTATGCCATAAGGTATGTACTTGCCTCATTGATTATAGAGTTCAACTGAGTCTGCGCCATTTGGGGAATCGAAATCATCAGGTCCTCTACAGTCGATGCATCAAGCCCTGCCTTGTATATTGACCAGTTGAAAGCCACGGGCAACGCATAGCCCTTTGTATAATCGCCGCTTTCAAGCGCCTCCTTGTGAACAAGGTCAAATGTCTTCATCTTTGAGTTTACACCATCGCGCAGCTCCGCACCCACATAAAGAGTCAACATTTGGGCAGAGTTCTCGCCATCGTACTGCATCTCGAAATAGCCGTTATCTATAGCTGTAATCTTGACTTTGGCAGCAGAAGCGAAATCGTTTGTACTGTATTGCCAGCCGTTCAAGCCGTTGAACTGCGATGCCGAATTAGCAAGGAACTTGCCGGCAACAGGCCAGTAAATAAGATAACGGCCATCACCGGCAGGAATGAACTGCATTACATGAAGTGACGAAGGTTCCACATCACCCTCCTCGGCATACTGCAAATAGACAGGACCACTGCCCGAATATGTTATTCCATCGGCTGCGGTAAAGCTCTTTATGGCATTGCCTCTCAACACAAATAGCTGCTTCTCGGCTGCAAGTTCCGCTTCAGTAACAACGGCATCACCAAGCACAAACTCCTCACCGACAGATGAGGGAGAGTAATCCGTACCAAGTGTTATACCGACAACCGTCGGGCTGTTCTTGGGCTCACCAAGACGCGTTGCCCATTCTATGAAGAAAGCATCGACACTCCTATTAAGTTCCAGTTCAACATAGTGATAGTCGGCAACAGCATTGAAAGAGCTCCACATAGAATGGAAGTAAGTTTTGTAGTTGTTGTCGGAAAGAGCTGAAAGGCCCGAGCCATCAGTACTTTCCCATGACAGGGAGTTGTGGTCGGCATTTGACGATGCTGTATAAGGCACAACCTGGCCATCCTTGTCATATATCTTCAGTTCAGACAGGGAAAAGATGATGTTGTTGCCATTGGGAGCCTCGTTGTTTACGGTACCCACAACAGTCATACGCACCTTGTTGGTCTGCTCGCCCGGAGAAAGCAACTGCGAAGTAAACTCGTAATACCCCGTTC
>JAFOCD010000060.1 GCA_017381475.1 Bacteroidaceae bacterium | reverse complement strand
GGGTGCGACACTCACCATTGAGCGTGGCAACAAGGTGGCCTTCGTTGGTCGTAATGGCGAGGGTAAGTCAACGCTTGTGAAATGTATAATGAAGGAACTGGAGCACGAAGGTTCGCTGCAACTGGGTCACAATGTGCAGATTGGCTATTTTGCGCAGAACCAGGCATCATTGCTCGATGAAGAGTTGACGGTGTTCCAGACAATTGACGATGTTGCCAAGGGTGAAATACGCAACAAGATTCGCGACTTGCTTGGTGCATTCATGTTCGGCGGCGAGGCAAGTACAAAGAAGGTGAAGGTTCTCTCGGGTGGCGAGCGTACACGCCTGGCATTGCTAAAACTGCTTCTTGAGCCTGTGAATCTGCTAATCCTTGACGAGCCTACCAACCACCTCGACCTTAAGACCAAGGATATTCTCAAACAGGCACTGCAGGATTACGACGGTACTCTCATCTGCGTGAGCCACGACCGCGATTTCCTCGACGGGCTTGTGACCAAGGTCTATGAGTTCGGCCACGGCAAGGTGCGTGAGCACCTGTGCGGAATATATGAGTTCCTTGCAGCAAAGAAGATGGAAGAACTCAGTGAATTGGAGCGTAAATAAAACGATGACTGCTTGCCAATTGGCAAGCAGTCATCGTTTTATTCTACTTATCTCTAAAGTGAGGCAGCACTGTTTTAGAACTTTCAATTAATTATTTCTCCCCTCCGGTCTTCGACCACCTCCCCTCTGAAGCGGGGCGGAGCTATTGGATGTTTTTTTGATTGTTTCTCCCCTCCGTCACTTCACTTCGTTCGTGCCACATCCCCTCGCAGAGCGAGTGGCGGAGTTTTTGTTAATAGTGGTTTGAGGTAATTAGCTGCTCCACTCCAGTGGAGGGGAGCTGTCTGTTTACAGACTGAGGGGAGGGCTAATATTCTTTATTTTCTATTACCTCGTTTTCTAATTCAGCTTTTATAATATCCAGAACTCCTTGCAGGTTATCCCATATGAGTCTGTTTTCAAATCGAATGACTCTTATTCCTTTGCTATTTAAGAATTGAGTTCTAATATCATCTTCTCTTGCCCCATGGAATGTATAGTGGCTCTGTCCGTCAAGTTCAATACATAATTTTGCGCTTGCGCAATAGAAATCCAGAATGTATGGTTCTATCGGATGTTGTTTTCTCCACTTGCTTCCATTAAGTTTGTGTGATTTAAGTTGAGTCCACAATACAGCCTCTTCAGGAGTCAAACATCTCCTTAATTCTTTACTTTTTAATAAAGTTTCTTTTGTATTCATTTATTAGTGGACTCCCCTCCGGTCTTCGACCACCTCCCCTCTGAATCGGGGCGGAGCTATTGGATGTTTTTTTGATTGTTTCTCCCCTCCGTCACTTCACTTTGTTCGTGCCACCTCCCCTCTACAGCGGGGCGGAGTTTTTGTTAATAGTGATTTTGGGTAATTAGCTGCTCCACTCCTGTGGAGGGGAGCTGTCTGCTTGCTGACTGAGGGGAGGAAACTCAATACAACGCCTCGTACTCCTTGGCTATCTTTGCCCAGGTGTATTGCTCGCAGGCAATCTGCTTCAACTCCTTGCCGTTGTCAACACCCTGATGAATGAGCTGCTGCAAATCCTCGGCATTGGTGTAGTAGTGAGCCTTGTTCTTTGTAGTCTCGCGGTTGTATATCACATCGAACGACAGTATTGGACGGCCAAAGAACATAGCTTCCACAAGCGAAGGATTTGTACCACCGGCACTGTGTCCATGTATGTAATATCTGGTATTCTTGCGCAGGGTGTAAAGGATGTCCAGGTCATATATGCTGTTGAGCAAGGTGATATTGCTGTATTTGCTATATTCCTCTTTTAGTTTCCTGCTATAGTCGTTGCGGTACCAGTTGCCTATGAATACCAGTTTCTCGTTGCTGTCCTTGAATGCCTCGAGTGTCATGTGGCAGTTGTTCTCGGGCTCAATGCGGCATACACTCATGGAATAACCGCCCGGCTCAAGACCATATTGCTTCAATATCTCGGCCTCGCGTTCCTTTGTTATGTCAATCAGTGCGTGGTTGCCACCATATGCAATGAGTGTGGTATCCTTCCTGTACTCCTGCTTCACATAGTCCTGTATGCCCTTGTTGTCAGTGATAATCACATTGGCAAAACGCACGGCACATTTCTCGGAGAACTTCAGGAATTTCTTAACCCAACCTTTCCACTTTGCCCTGCGGTATTCAAGGCCGTCGATGTTTACAATTACCTTCTTGCGGCAGAATAGTTTGAACACGGGCAGGAAGATGCAGCCCGAAACTCCAAGGATGAGAATAGTGTCATATCCGCATATCGAACGCATCATCGAAAGAATGTCGTATGGAATGCTCTGTACGCCATTTGCACGCAACGGAACATATTTGAGCCTTGCACCTTTGTGCTCCTTAATCTTGGTAGGCATGTCCTTGCTGCTACAGAAAACGGTGTACTGTATATCATCGGAGCAGTTGTCTCCGATAATATTTTCGACCAGTGTCTCGAAACCGCCGTAGTTGGCCGGTATTCCCTGTGTGCCTATAATAGCAACCTTTTTCATCCGCGTACTG
>JAFOCD010000059.1 GCA_017381475.1 Bacteroidaceae bacterium | reverse complement strand
CAAAGCGCACAAGCACTTCTGGCACAATCGCTGCAAACACAGCATACTACACAGCCGACAACGCTGCCACTTCACTCCCTGTAAAGAAGGGCGAGGCAACAGGCATTCAGGAGGTGAAAACTGAAAGCGTAAAGGTGAAAGGTATTTATGACCTCAGCGGCCGCAAAGTAACAAAGCCTGTCAAGGGCATCTACATCATTGACGGAAAAAAAGTGCTGGTTAAGTGAGAGCAATGATTGAGAAGTTTGCTTAATCAAGTATTGCCGAGCGCAAAGCAGTTGCGCGAAGCGAAAGTATTGGTGAAGTAAACAATATCAAATAGTACTTAAAGTCCCTAAAGTCATTAAAGGCCTTAGGGACTTTTTTGAAAAGGATTCTTCGCGTGCGAAGGATCTCTTTTCTTTTTAATTAAAACACCTCTATTAACTAAAATTATATGTTATTTTATAAATAATATTATTACATTTGCACAAGTTGGGACATTAGGTTCAAACATAAACTATTAACTAATCATATTTTATGAAAAGATTTCTTACACTACTCGTTTGCGGATTACTTTCGGCTGCAACAATGTTTGCCGACGAACCGTTCCGCAATCACAGGTACGATTCGTTCAAAGTACTTGAGACAAACAGTGAGAGCATTGTCTTCATAGGCAACAGTATCACAGACATGCACTGCTGGCCCGAGGCCTTCAAGACCTCAACCGGCGAATATCTGCCAATTGTGAACCGTGGAAACTCCGGTACATACTCTACAGAGCAGAGCAACAACCTTGAGTCATACATCAATGGCAAGCCCAAGAAAGTGTTCATGATGATTGGTACAAACGACATTGCAACATCGGGCGGACTCAACTTCAGCGGTGAGCAGGTGCTTGCATATGTCAAGAGCATTGTCTCTCGCATCCATGCACGCTCACCACAGACAAAGATCTATCTTTACAGCATTCTCAAGAACAACACAAGCAACCGCGTGGAGGCTACATGGCTGCACACAAATGAGATTGTAAAGGAGTATGTTGAGACAATGAATGTGGATTGGCTCACATACATTGACCTCTATGACAAGCTCACCGGCATTGCCCAGGGCGGCGTGTGGAGCTACGACTACCTGCACCTCACTGCTGCTGCCTACCAGGTATGGTGCGAGACCATCTGCCAGTACTTGCAGGAAGGCGAGGATTACACTGTTTCAACAGTCTATCCAAGCAACACATCATCATTGCAGCAGAACGGTGGCCTTGGCAGCGCACATGGTATGCGTGCCACATACTTCAGCATGTTGCCAATAAGCAACGAGGATGTATTGGTGTTCGGTGACGAGTTCATCAAGAACGGCGAGTGGCAGGAACTGCTCGGCAACCGCAATGTAAAGAACCGCGGTACAGGCTGGGGCTATGGCGGCGACATCGCCACAACAAGCAAGATTGTTGATGCCACATACGCAAACACCGGCGTGGAGAAGAAGGATGCAAAGGCAATCTTCATCTACACCGGTACAGGCGACTGCAATGGTAGCACAGATATTGCTACTGTAAAGAACAGCTACAAGGCTCTTGTTGACAAGGTGGCACAGAAATCACCTACATCAAAAATTTACCTGATGGCTCTTGCACCTACAAACAATGCAACAACAAATACTTCACGCATTGCTGCGTTGAACAGCTATATGCAGAGCATTGCAACAGGCAACATACGCTATGTAGACACATACACCCCAATGCTCAATGGCAATGTTGCCAATACAAAGTATTTCTACCCAAGCAACTACCTTGGCGGTCTTGGCTATGTTGTAATGGCAAATGCCATGAAGGATGCCTTGAAGGCTGATTTCCCGGCTGACACATATACTGCAATAAGCGAAGCCGATGCCGAGGTACGCTATGCACAGGCAACACTGCGCAACACCCTTTCACAGGT
>JAFOCD010000058.1 GCA_017381475.1 Bacteroidaceae bacterium | reverse complement strand
TGGCGCCGTGGATCTCAAGCGTCTTGATCCTATGTTTGCAGATGTAGCACGCTATGTAGTGTCCAAGCAAGAGGGCTCTACCTCGCGCTTGCAACGTGCTTTCGAGATCGGCTACAACCGTGCGGGTAAGCTCTCTGACCAGCTCGAAGCAGCGGGTATTGTGGGACCAAACAAAGGTCCTAAGGGACGCGATGTACTCATCCAAAGCCTTGATGAATTGGACAAGAAACTACAAGAATTAGGTTGCTAAGATGAAACTACTGCTAATAACGTTCGCAATACTCCAGTCGCTCTTCGCGACTTTGGAGCAAAAGACTTTGGTGTCAGATTTCATGTTGACAACTGTCAACTCTCAATTGTCAACTGCCCCAATGACCTACACAGGCAATCTGGCTATGCACGGCAAGCAATTTGCCTTGACTATGTTTGCGATGGAAGCGGCATATGATGGCAACACCTTATATATATATAGCGAAGATACAGAAGAATTGACTCTTTCCACGCCTACAGAAGAGGAACTGACCCAAACCAATCCTTTCCTATATGCGCAAGCCTTATTGCCTGTTTGCCAGTACGCTGAGAAAGTCGTAGGCGACAAGACGCAAATTACGCTAACTCCGCATGATCATTCGGCTGGTATTCAGAAATTTGTATTGCGCATCGCAACTGCCACTTTGTTGCCTGCTGCCATTGAGATACATGAGGACGACGGCAAGCTTACCACGCTTCGTCTTGATAATGCTCGTTATACAGATGAGGCTCCTTCTTTTGCTATTGAAAAGGAGGATGCCTTTGTCAATGACTTGAGGTGATGGGTAATTCCGCTTTATTTCTCGAAACCACTCCGAAAGCATTCCGATACCACTCAGTTACCATCTAATACTTTCCTAATATCTTGTTTGTGGTCTGCCGCATCGTTTTTGGCAGATTGGCTGACGGATAAAGGGTGTGTATAGACTCTTTTGAAGTGCTTTCTGTAAAAAAATAAAAAAAATATTTGGTCAGTTCAAAAAAAAGTAGTACCTTTGCACGCTTTTTCGGCTTTTGGGCTTCCAAGTAGCGCTGCCGAGGGGACGGATGATACCATTGTTAACTGTCAATTGTCAATTGCATTTGGTATGCCAACGTCGAAGACTCTGCATCTCGCCTGACCGATGTAACTAATTAAAAAACATTTGATTAAATGTACGCAATTGTAGAAATGCAAGGCCTCCAATACCGTGTTGAGGCTGGCAAGAAACTCTTTGTTAACCGCATGGCTGCTGAGAAGGGCGCTGAGGTAACATTCGAGAAAGTACTTCTCGTTGACAATGACGGAGAAGTGAAAGTAGGTGCTCCTGTTGTAGAGGGCGCTAAAGTTGTTTGCGAAGTACTCGACAACGAGTGCCGTGGCGAGAAAGTTCTCGTTTTCCACAAAAAACGTCGCAAAGGCTATCGTAAATTGAACGGCCATCGTCAAGATTTGACCAATCTCATCGTTAAGGAGATCGTTTTGGCTTAATTGTTTAACCTTTTTAAAAGCAAAGTTTAAGAGATATGGCACATAAGAAAGGTGTCGGTAGTTCCAAGAACGGCCGTGAAT
>JAFOCD010000057.1 GCA_017381475.1 Bacteroidaceae bacterium | reverse complement strand
TAACAGTAATAATAAAACAATGTGGCGGCTATTCAAATAGCCGCCACATTGTTTTATCTATCTTTTCCGTTATTAGCCGATTCTACTTGCTATAGCCTCCTTCATTACCTTCTCTGCTCCAAGGATAATATCCTCGACAATTGCAGCCGCTGGCTCAACCTGCTTCACCAGACCTGCGCACTCGCCGGCCATGTAACTGCCGTCTATGTCACCCTCCTGAACAGCCTTGCGCAATGCACCGCCGCCGAATGCAAGAATCTCTTCGGGAGTCACATTGGGATCGGCCTCCATCTTGGCAAAAGTGCGTGAGAAAGGAGTCTTCAATGAACGCACAGGATGCCCCTGTGACTTTCCGGTAACGATTGTAGATATGTCGGTAGCGCTTACAAGTTTCTCCTTATAATTCTCATGCGCGTTACACTCTATTGCTGTAATGAAACGGGTACCAACCTGCACGGCATCGGCACCAAGCATGAACGCGGCTGCAGCACCACGGCCATCGCATATACCGCCGGCTGCAACAACAGGAATATCCACAGCATCAACTATCTGAGGAATAAGCGGCATTGTATGCAACTCACCCACATGGCCACCAGACTCGGCGCCCTCGGCAACGATTGCATCTACACCGGCAGCCTGCATCTTTACAGCGTGGGCAACGCAAGCAATCACAGGAATGACCTTGATGCCGTTCTCTTTCCACATCGGGAGATATTTTGCAGGTGAGCCGGCACCTGTTGTCACAATCTTGACACCCTCTTCAACAATCATTTCGGCAATCTCTGCCGCATTCGGTGCCTGCAACATAATATTTACGCCGAAAGGCTTGTCGGTCAACTCCTTGCATTTGCGAATCTCATTTCTCACGGCCTCGGTTCCAGCATTGATGGCAGAAATGAGACCCAAACCACCGGCGTTGGAAACCGCTGCTGCAAGTGACGCATCGGCAACCCATGCCATACCACCCTGAAAGATGGGATACTTTATCCCAAGCAATTCACATATCCTACTTTTAATCATACTCCTTTATTATATAAGTTAAAAAATCTGTTTTTGATATCCAAAGTTCAAAAACCGCCACAAATGTATATTATTCAAACCAAGATACCACGTTTATTAACATAATTTAACAAATATGGCTTAAATTTTCATTGGGTACTTAATCCCCAATTCCCTCAAGATGCCTGAAACGATTGACAAAGCGTTTTAGCCGCTTCTTTGTAGATATGTCGGGATGATACCCGGCATTACGCTTTCTGCGATGCAGTTTCACAATCGCCTTTGCCACAAAGGCAAGAACAAAAACTCCAATTATTACAATCCATACAGTCATAGTCAAAGGCTTTTAGATTAACAATTGAACAGTTATCGGTTGCAATGTAGCAAAAAGTTTTCAAAACATAAAAAACTTTGCATAATCATTTGTTCAAATTTTATCAAATGAATATTAAAATGAAA
The DNA here is from genome assembly GCA_017381475.1 of Bacteroidaceae bacterium. Classification (GTDB taxonomy): domain Bacteria; phylum Bacteroidota; class Bacteroidia; order Bacteroidales; family Bacteroidaceae; genus HGM04593. The sequence continues at coordinate 182 of JAFOCD010000057.1, read as the reverse complement.
TGATTTTAAAAATGTTGATATTTTTATTCATTTTTCTTATTGTTTTTTGTTTTACTTTTTCTATTTTTGTAGAGCATTCTTGTTGATAACAAAAATCCTTTAACATATATGATTCAGACTGTTGTTAAGCGCGACGGACGCATCGTCGGCTTTAATGAAGAAAAAATTATTACAGCTATCCG
>JAFOCD010000056.1 GCA_017381475.1 Bacteroidaceae bacterium | reverse complement strand
GTTTCCGTGACGAAGACCTCCGTGCTGACCGTCAGCCTGAGTTCACACAAATCGACTGTGAAATGTCATTCGTTGAACAAGAAGACGTCTTGAACACATTCGAAGGTTTGGCAAAACATCTCTTCAAGAAAGTCAAAGGATTAGAATTCGACAAGTTCCCACGTATGACATGGCACGACGCTATGAAATATTACGGCAGCGACAAGCCAGACATCCGCTTCGACATGAAGTTTGTTGAATTGACAGACTTGGCACAAGGCAAAGGATTCCCTGTATTCGACGACTCAGAAATCGTTGTTGCTATCAATGCTAAAGGCTGCGCATCATACACACGTAAACAAATCGATGCATTGACAGACTTCGTCAAGAGACCACAAGTCGGCGCTAAAGGTTTGGTTTATGTTAAATATAACGAAGACGGCAGCATCAAGTCATCAGTAGATAAGTTCTACACACCAGAAGATTTGAAGACATGGTTAGACCGCTGCGGTGCAGAAGCAGGCGACATGTTGCTCATCTTATGCGGCAAGACAATGGAAGCAAGAGAACAGATGAACTGCTTACGTCTTGAAATGGGTAACCAACTCGGACTTCGTAACCCAGACGACTACAAGCCATTATGGGTTATCGACTTCCCACTTTTGGAATGGGACGAAGAGACACAAAGATACTACGCAAAACACCACCCATTCACAGCACCTAAGCCAGAAGACGAATATCTTTTGGACGAAGACCCAAGCAGATGGGCAGAAATCAGAGCTAACGCTTACGACATCGTATTGAACGGCGTTGAAATCGGCGGCGGTTCTGTTCGTATCTTCAACCGTGACTTACAAAACAAGATGTTCCGCACTTTAGGCTTCACCGATGAAAGCGCACAAGCACAATTCGGTTTCTTGATGAACGCCTTCGAATACGGAGCACCACCACACGCAGGTTTGGCATTCGGTTTCGACAGACTTTGCTCATTGTTCGGCGGACAAGAAAGCATCCGCGACTTCATCGCATTCCCTAAGAACAATATGGGTCGCGACGTCATGACAGAGTCACCTTCAACTATTGCAGATGCGCAATTAGAAGAATTACAGATTAAATTAGATTTGAAACAATAAAAAACATGTAGAGACGCACAGCCGTGCGTCTCTGTTTTTAAGACGCCACAGGGGTGACGTCTCTACATAAAAGAACAATCAATATGAAACGTGCATTAGTATTAACAGGCGGCGGCGACTGTCCAGGTCTGAACGCCGTGATAAGAGCCATCGTGAAGAGAGCCTCACAGGAGAAAGACTGGGAAATACTCGGCAGCATCCAGGCATTCAACGGAGTGTTATGGGAACCTAGTGAGATAGTAAGACTCACTCCTGAAAGCGTGAGAGGCATACACTTCAGAGGCGGCACCATTTTAGAGACAACAAATAAAGGCGGCCCGTTCTCATGGCCTGTAAAGAACAACGACGGCACATGGACCACTGTTGACCGTTCCGACGAGATGATAAGAAAGCTCCAATATATGGGCATCGACTGCGTCATCAATATCGGCGGCGACGGCTCACAGAGAATATCCAAGAAATTATATGACAAAGGATTAAACATCATAGGCGTTCCTAAGACTATAGACAACGACCTCTCTATGACCGACAGCACCTTCGGTTTCCAGACCGCTGTCGAGATAGCCACCGAGTCGGTCGACAAACTCGTCACGACAGCGGCTAGTCACAACCGCGTCTTTGTATTAGAGGTGATGGGTCGCGACGCCGGATGGATTGCTTTAAACGCAGCCGTCGCGGGCGGAGCAGAAGTATGTCTCCTCCCTGAATTCCCTTACGACATAGAGAAAGTCAAAGAGAAACTAGAAAGCAGATTCGTCAACGACAGAGGATTCGCTGTTGTGGTGATATCAGAAGGCGCAAAACCTAAAGACGGACAACAAGTCTTTGAAGTAAGCAAAGAAGTTGGTTACGAGAACGTGAAACTCGGCGGCATCGGACAGAAATTCATCGAACAGATGAAAGCTGCAGGTTTCAAACACGACATGCGTGAGACTACCTTAGGTCACCTTCAAAGAGGTGGCGTGCCAGTGGCATACGACAGAGTGCTCGCATCACAGTTCGGTGTCAAGGCATTCGAG
>JAFOCD010000055.1 GCA_017381475.1 Bacteroidaceae bacterium | reverse complement strand
GGGCCATTGTCCCGATGTGACTATTTATAAGGAGAACTTCATATTCCCGTTGCCCGATGCTGAGGTTGAGTATGGCTGGACAGAGAAAAATGAGTCTGAGGAGTAATTTTACACAATAAATATCAAGTAACAGATATATGAGAAAGAGTATTCATTATATAGTTGGACTGTTCGGTCTTGCACTCATGATGACCGGTTGTGACGGTCGTGACCCTGAGCTGTTCGACGAGTCTGCAAATGGTGCATATTTTGACTATGAGTATGCAAATGATTTTGAACACACACTCAATTTCAGCGATCACATTGTCGGCAATCCCGACACTGTGACAATTACATTGAAGGTGAAATTGCTTGGCTACCTGATGGACGAGGCCCGTACACTCTCTGTAAAGACAAAGGATATTGAAGGGTATGAACCAGCCGATGTAACTATAGAAGAGGTGGTGTTTGCCAACAGGGAATATGAGAAGCAGATTGAGGTAAAGGTGAAGCGTCCTGCTGTTGAGGATGAGGTGTACGCAGTGTGCATCTATCTCGACGGTAGCGGTGACATAGGTACCGGCATAGACGGCAAGAACGAGATCAACCTCTATGTGACAGAGTCCTATTCAAAGCCCGAGGTGTGGTATAGCCACATGGATACATACCTTGGCGCATGGAGCAAGGAGAAACACATTTTCCTGGCGCAGCATACAGGCAATGACCAATTCTACTCATCCCTTTATGATAGTTATACAGGAATGCACATCTTCGACTCTATCGTCGCCCTTAATGTAAGTGCCGTCAACGCGCTGCTTGCAACCGCACCCGAGGTAGAGATTGTCGTGGATTTGCCTATTCTCAAGGAGAGTGATTATCCGGCCTACAATGTGCCCTATTTCTGGAGCGAGTACGAATCTTTGTTGGGAATGTTCAGGGCAAATAAATTCTGCCGTTTCACAACAATGCTTGGTGGTTCAACTACAGATGAGGTTGCAGCCCTTTATGCCGGTGAGGCAGCAAAGCAGAAAATGGAAGAGGAGGCCGACAAATTCCACAAGGACGATGTGCTTTACATGCTTAACGAGTATTACAGGTATGCGTTGATGGGTTACCCAATCTCGGAGTATAAGGATCTCTGCTGGGTTGAACTCAAGAATACGGTAAATTACAAAGTGAGAATCCCTTACTGGTGGGAGGATCCGGATGGTCTTGGTACAGGCGAGATTGTCAGGATGTATTTTGGAGAGTACAGTGATGACAAGTATCAGTTCATGCTCAAGACAATGCTCAAGGAAGATGGCGCAGAAAACTTCATCACCGAGTCCATTATGCCTTTCTTATATGATGCAGACGGCAAAACCTATGCTTGGGACAGCTCGTTGTTCGGAACCAAGCAACTCTCGGGCGAGGAACGTCTCAAGGATTGCTATCGCCTTATAAAGGCTGCGAATGACAAACGTCCTCCTATAAGGCAGTTCGATATACCAGAGGTTGCTATCGACTAAGACATGAATATCAACAAAGAACTTCTTAATATGAAAAAAATATCATCATTTCTGTTTTTTGTGCTCCTGTTGGCCGGTTGTTATCAGGATCTGGGCAACTATGACTACACTCTCGACACAATGAATGAGATAACATCGGTAACCTTTACGCCTTCGATAGTGAAGTCGGCAAGCGGTGATATCATTGAAGTGCAGCAGGCACTGGACGAGAATGACAGGAGAAGGCGTGTAGATGCAGTTGTGGAACAGACACTTGCCCAGGATCTTGAGGATTTGGAGTTCTATTGGTTCAGGACATACATTGATGAGAATGGCAAACTGACCCAGGATACCATCCGCACCAAGGGATTTCTCGAGTTCGACCTTCCTGTGGGCAAGGCTATGGCATACAACATCTTCCTGCAGATATACGACAAGACAACCGACTTGTCACACTATTCGGGTTTCACAATAAAGACACGTCCTCTTTTCAAGAATAGTCTTTTTGTCTTGCATGGCAACGAGGGTAGCCGCAAGGTCGGAAACATTGAGGTTATAGGTAACGACACAAAGATATATACTGATGTAAAGGCTGTTACCAAGGACAACAACCATTACAATAATGCTACCGGTTTTGCCTATACCACGTATATCAACATTCCTGACGATTTGACACAGATTGGTGAGACATCGGCTCTGACACTCTTTAGTGACAATGGCGAGACCAGGGTGTACGATCCTCATGGCATGAATGTAAAGTTCACTGCGCAGCAGATTTTTAAGCCCGAGAGTGAGAACTTCTCGTTCAAGAGGCTTGTGCAGACAGGTGACCCCTCGAATTATACACTCTACAAGATGGTTCTCACTGAAAACGGCGAGGTGTATGTGGGCAACTTTGTACATGCCCTCTACAAGCCCGGTCACGCATGCGAGAACAGCACCGACCTGCCACATCAGGGCGATTATGAAATCACTGCTGCCACAATCACTCATAACCGTTTCCTCATGTGGGATGCAAAGAACAACCGTTTCCTCTATTCATCAAAGAGCGACGGAGGTTTTGCCATAGACGAGAGCAACTCCATAAAGGCAAGCTATGTATCAAACAATCCTGTACTTGATGCACATGTACGCTTCCAGGGACTGCAGTACTCACCTGTGGGCATGACTGCCGTTATGGGATATATCAACTACCGCGACAATTATGACCAGCAGAACCCCTGTTTCATATTCAAGGACGAGGCAACAGGCCAATATTACCGATATGAACTCCTGAAGCAGGACATAGGTGATGGTAGCAAGGCACCTGCCACACGAGGCGTTGATGGTGCCGAGGAAGAGGTACTCTCGGCCTATACAATCATTGGCGAGAAGAAACTCACGGGCCTTACTCCTACCGATATGTCAACCATCACATACAACTCGTGGTTCACTACAACCAACCTCTTCTTTGCCGAGGG
>JAFOCD010000054.1 GCA_017381475.1 Bacteroidaceae bacterium | reverse complement strand
ATGTATTCTCCGATTATTAAGCACTCCTGCAAAGGCCCTCGAAAGAGGGCTTTTTTCGCAACCTCTTTGCCAAAGGTCTTTTTCAGTACAGCCAGCACCCCTTAACTTCGTATCAAAATAGAATCGATATGAGCCAATTTACAATTCACCTTGATTTAGAGCCATACCTTGCACAGTGGTTCATACACGAGCAAGGAGGTGAACACCCAGTGAGCCTCACACGAGGCAGTGCAGAGAGTGATATTTTGGAGCTGTTCTTGACGGTTCAGCCCGAAGCCATTCCCACACGCCCTGCACCTACAGACACAGCGATATACATTCCTACATTCAAGCATAAAGATGTACGCACATATAACTATCTGCCACCGCGTGCTACCATTGCCCTGAAGAAGACAATCCGCACACGCTTTGTTATCCAGCTGTGGAACGACCTCTACAAGTTCGAGAACATAGGCAAGCGAAATGACGAACTCATTTACGCTTGGATGGAGGCACACGGTATTGAATGTAACGAAACGAATTGGTGTGCTATCTCAAAAATCTATTACCGCAAGCGAAAAGTATATCTCGCACAAAAAAATCGCGGAATTTAGTTCCGACTTCAGAACTGTTTTGTCCTAAAATGATTTTTGTTGAAATTGTTACCGTATGAGAACATCGCTCCCTTCAATAGTCAAAATTGCCTGTCTCCCTTGTTCCGAACTGTCGCCCGACATACAGCTTCGGTACAAGGTGAAGATGCCTGTTGCCGTCTATGCAGGTAAAACAGCAGTCAAGTTCTTTGACACACCCACCTGCGAGGCTGTTATGGAATATGAGAACAAAGGGCGTGTGGAACACACCACCCTCAAATTCTCTACTCTTGACGAGCTTCCCACTGCCTATCCTGTCGCTTTCGTGGTTACCACGGCAAACGGTCGCTCATATCTCATTGGTGCTATGGAGCGACCATTTCCCGTAGTGAAAGTTGAGGAGCGTACAGGTGTACCTGGCAGCGAGCCGGCAGTGAAGTCTGTTACCGTTACACTTTCGGCACACAAATCACTCGTTCCGTGTGTCGTATAATAAGAAATTCGTAAACTTTTGCTTGTTTTTCTTGTTTATGTGATATAAGTGTTATACATTTGCATACACAAATATAACAACAAGGATTATGGAAGCAGTAATTGATAGAAAACAGACAGCATTTCGTTTGAGTTGTGATTTGCTTGATAAGTTGAGAGAAGCAGCTACAAGGGAAAATCGCAGTTTGAACAATTATGTGGAAAGTGTACTTATGGATGTTGTTTACAATAACCCCAATAAGCTCACAATTAAAGCAATGAGAGAGGCAAGGGAAAACCGCGAATTGGAAACTCTCAACTCTGAAAACCTCGAAACTTTGATTAGCTCTTTGTAGAATGTTTACACTCAAAATCACAAGTCAATTCAAAAAAGACTTGAAGCGAATACAAAACCGACCCGACAAAATCAAACACCTTAAAGAGGCTCTTCAACTGTTGGAGAAGGACGGCTCATTGCCGGAAAAATACAAGCCACATAGACTGATTGGCGATTATGCAGGGTTTATGGAATGCCATGTTGAAAATGATTTATTATTGATATGGCTCGACCCTGAAGACAACATCATTAAATTGGTTCGTTTGGGAAGCCATTCTGAACTGTTCAAATAACAGTCGTTTGCAAACAGCAAACGGCTGTTTTCGTCTTTTATCCCCCTTTATTATATATATACTTTCGTGGCATAAACAATTACGCTTATGCCACACACCAATTACCATTTACACCTTAAAGGAGTTGTTGGAGGCTATGACTTCGACAGCTCCTATGTTGATTTTGTTCTTGGCAAGCACAAGGACAACAGTGTCAATGTGCTTATCGACAGCTTGGGCGGTTCAGTGAGTACCGCACTTTCCATTGCATCAGCCTTTGCCAATCACGGCAATGTCAATGTGCATTTCGTAGGTATGAACGCATCGGCAGCCACCATTGCATCACTTGGAGCAAAGCAGGTAACAATGGACTCTTCGGCAATGTACCTGGTGCATAAATGCTCCGCAGAGTTCTTCAAGTGGGACAACCTCAATGCCGATGACCTCGACACACTCATTGCACAGTGCAAGCAGATGAAGAACGACCTTGACAAGCTCGACGGCAACATTGCATCAATGTATGCCGGCAAGTGCAAGAAGAGCAAGGACGAACTTCTTGGCCTTATGAAGGTCGGCGGTTGGCTTACCGCACAGGAGGCAAAGGATTGGGGCTTTATCGACGAGATTACCAATTTCGGTGAAGCAGCTCCCGTACTTACCGATGCCGTTGCAAGTGCTATGGCCGATGCCGGTATTCCCATTCCCAACATCGCAGTTCCCGACACAACAAACTCCTTCATTGCCTTTCTCAAAAGTCTGTTCCGCAACAACAGCAACAGCAATACTCCCAACATTACTAAACCCGAAAACAAGATGAAGATTACAGCAACACATCTATGCGATGCACTCGCCATTGAGAGCATCGAGGCGGAGGATAACAAAGTTACCCTTACCGCAGAGCAGGTAAAATCCATTGACACAAAGCTGGCCGACCTGCAAGCAGAAATTGAAACTCTAAAGCAGAAGCCTGGAGACACCACAACAACGGTAGTCGATGACAAAGGCAAGTCGGAGAGAAACGAAGCAGAGGATTTTGCCGACACAGTGAACGAGGCAACCAAACTTTTCAACTCAATCTAAACAACCAAGAAAAACTATACTATTATGCCAGGAAAACTGATTTTTACATTGGAGGACTACCAAAAGGCAGCAATCCAATACCGCAAGCAGCTCCTTATGCTCCCGATTATCGGTATCAAGGACACCTTGCAGTTTATGACACCTCGCCCCGGTATTCGTTACAAGGAGAATGTGGGCGACATCAACGCAAAGGCACAGTTCGCGCCTTATAAGCCTACACGCCGCACAAATGTGGACTTGACTCTGAACTTCCGCTCGCTGGAGACATTCTTCGGCAATGTGGCAGCAGACTTCGAGCCTAACAGCGCAATATCCACTCTTCTTGGTACAGGTGCAACAAAGGGCGACGGACAGATGAAGACACCAACAGCACTGCACGTTCTCGCACAGGTGGCAAAGAGCCTTTCCGAACACCTCAACGATGCCATTTGGGGCGCAAAGCGCAACGCTAACGGTGATACAACAATGGACCTCTTCGACGGCTTCGACACTATCACCGAAAAGGAGATAGCATCGGGTGCCATTGCAAAGGAAGAGGGCAATTATATGAAGCTCACCGAGGATATCACAAAGGCAAATGCCGTTGATATCGCAAAGGAGATACTTTTCTCGCTTGACCCACGCCTTCGCAAGGAAGAGTGCTACCTCTTCTGTTCGCAGGACTTCGCGGACAAGTACAACGAGGCATACCAAATGTCGCACGGTGGTATCATCTACAACAAGGAGTACGGACAGGTTTCCGTTGAGGGTTCGGACGGCAAGCTGAAGCTCGTTCCGCTTTACAACAAAGCAGACTCCAAGTTCCTGCACATCTGCCCAAAGGCAAATATGCTTGTAGGTTTCGACCAGATGGGCGATATCGAAAGCATTCTTGTCAAGGAGTACGCTCCATTCGTACTTACCTACATTGCCACAATGTTTTTCGGTGTGCAGTTCGAGAGCATAGACAAACGCCGTTTCAAGGCTATTGAGCTTAATTCGGCACAGTAACAACCACTAATACCTAAAAATTATGGCAGTTTGCAATAACATACAGCAATCGTTGGCGTGGTGTCAGGGCACACCCGAATTGCCCGGCATACGCCGTCGTGCCTACTACACATCGAAAGGCAATATCGTGAAGTGGCCGAAGTTGAAGCACTATACCAATGGTCGCCTTGTGTCGGCAATCCTCAACGGCAGCTTTGAACTGTTGGCGGAGCAGAAATGGAAGTACATTGACATTCTCCCCGACAAATCCCAGCTCACAAGCGACCCGCAGGGTGAAGTTCCCTCGCAGACACAGCTCAACAAACTTACGCTTGTGCACCCGGCTGTCGGTGAGGAGGCATCGGCAGCAGCAGCCTACATCAACAATAACGACATCGTTTTTGTAGTGCAGGATATGAAGGGTAATTGGCGTGTTGTCGGCAGCGAGAAGTGGCCCACGAAAGCCACCGTAGCACAGGACTTGGGGCAAGGTGCAACAGGCACTACCTCTACCACCATTACCGCAGAGGCTACCGATGAATGCCCGGCACCTTTCTACAAAGGTACACTCGAAACAGAGGACGGAAGCATCGTTTGCGACATCACCGATGATGAGAACATAATTGATGGCTGATTATGTGCACCGGGGACACCATAAATGATATAGGTGCTATCCTTGAAAGTATCGAGGTTGCACCTGTTGAAGTGGGT
>JAFOCD010000053.1 GCA_017381475.1 Bacteroidaceae bacterium | reverse complement strand
TTCAAAATCGAGAGGTTTGCCTGCGTGATATCGACGCGTTCTGACAGCTCTCCGAGCGACATTTTTCGCTTGGCCATCATTACGTCCAAGTTGATATTCAACGACATAGAATCCCCCCCCCTTGGGTTTTACAGTTTGATATGTTCATAATCGAAATAAGTAGTTTCTATTGTTTAATGTGCAAATATAAGCAATTTGTTGCGATAATCAAAATAAATTTATCGAAAATCGATATTATTTTATTTGTCAAACCAGATGTTTAGATGAATATATCCAAACCCAAAATCGTATCAAACATAATCTACTGCTATTGCTCCACCTTAGTTTATAATAGTAAGGTGCGAGGCGGGTGAATTCTGTATAAAAAAATGTCCGACCCCGAGATTGGGATCGGACATTATCCGAATGATGTTATAATCGGCGAATTACTTGCTCAACTCAGCAACAGCGGTCTTAGCGGCAGCAGCAGCGTTACCTGCGGTAACCTTCTTCAATGCTGCGATAGCCTCAGCCTTCTGCTCCTTAGCGTTGTGAGCCATACCCAACGAGTAGTAAACGTCCGACTTGTCAGCCTCCTCAACCTGCAATGCTGCAACAGCCTCAGCCAACTCGATAACCTTATCGTAGTTCTTCATTGCCAAGTACTGCGAAACGAGCATCTTGTTAGCGGTTGCGTCAGCAGCGTCAGCAGCTACCCACTTCTCAACCAGTGCCAAGATAGCCTCGTTGTCAACCTCCTCAGCCTGCTGCATCTCAGCGATGTTCTTAGTGAAGTAGTAGGTCATATCGGTCTTAGCCTGAGCCTTGTCAGCCTCGAAACGGGGCAGAGTCTGCGCCAAAATCGACTTGTGAACTGCAACAGCCTCATCGAACTTACCCAGCTCATAGTAGCTCTTTGCAAGGTTCAAACCGAGCTTGGTGTTGTTGGGGTCAGCCTCGAAACCCTTAGCGAATACCTCAGCAGCAGCTGCGTAGTCACCGCTATTGAAAGCCGAACCACCCTTCATAGTGTAAACGCGAGCAATCATAGTCTTTGCGTTACGCATAACCTTAGGATTCGAATAGAGCTCTGCGGTCTCAGCTGCGTTCTGGAAGCTAACCAGAGCCTCGTCCAACTGCTGAGTCTGAGCCTGCTTCAAACCAGCCTGGAAGTAGCAAGTAGGAATGTAACCCTGTGCCTGCTGTGCGGTAGCCTCGGTACCCTCTACATCAGCACTCATTGCAACAACCTCGTTCAGTGCAGCAACAGCACCAGCGAAATCCTTAGCGTTCATCAGGCCGGCAGCCTCATTGAACTTTGCGGTTACGTCCTCAGCAGTCTGAGCCGAAAGCGTACCAATTGCAAACAAAGCAACAACTGCTAAAAATACTTTCTTCATCGTTTTTGTTTTTTGTTGTGTTATTAATAATTTTTGATCGTAATTTCTCTGTTCGGCGCCACATTAGCGCCCTCTTTATCTCGACAAAAGTAATAAAAACTACATATATTCCAAAATCAGCGGCGAAGTTTTCTAAAAAAATCGGTCATCAACACTTCGCACTCCTCTTTCAGCACTCCGCTCGTCACCTTTGTTCGGGGGTGGAAGAGCGACGGAGCATAGCGGCTCGAACCGCGTTTGGGATCATCTGCGCCCCAGACTACCCTACCTATTTGGCACCACGCCGAGGCTCCGGCGCACATCACGCACGGCTCAACCGTGACATACAACGTACACTCGGGCAGATACTTACCTCCGAGCGACGAGGCGGCTGCCGTCAGTGCCTGCATCTCGGCGTGAGCCGTTGCATCGCCAAGCGTTTCGCT
>JAFOCD010000052.1 GCA_017381475.1 Bacteroidaceae bacterium | reverse complement strand
TTAGTAAACTGCGGCTTTGAAGCCTACGCAAGCCTTGAACTTTGCCTTTTATTCACTCCCTATCGGCAATGGTGAAATAAAAGTTTACTATTTATATTATCGACGGTAAAAAGGTTTTTGTAAAGTAATTGAGTATAATACATAGTAGACATGTTGGTCTGCCTATACAAAAACGGATTGTTCCCTGCGTGTGCGTGGGGAACAATTTTTATAAAGTTGCGTACAATGGTAATCTATAAAGCACATGAGAGCAAGACTTGTGGTGAAATACATGTGAACAATTAATGTAGAAAACAGCCTTTGGATAAAAGATTTTCAATAGGTGAATTTCATACTACATAGCTTATTTAGAAATTTTAATACTCAAATATTTGTTTTTAATTGTTTAATATGTACTTTCACTGCTGTAAATGTTAAACCTTTAAACTTTACGACTATGATTATCGGTGTTCCAAAGGAAATCAAGAACAATGAGAACCGTGTGGGTATGACCCCGGCGGGTGTTCAGGAGATGACAAAGCATGGTCACACTGTCTATGTGCAGGCCGGTGCGGGTGTTAACAGTGGTTTCAGCGATGATGCGTACACTGCGGCAGGGGCAAAGCTTCTTCCCACAATTGAGGATGTTTATGCCATTGCCGAGATGATTGTAAAGGTTAAGGAACCAATTGCAAGTGAATATGCCCTTGTGCGCAAGGGGCAGCTGGTGTTCACCTATTTCCATTTTGCTTCGAGCGAACCGCTCACAAAGGCTATGGTCGAGAGTGGGACAGTGTGCTGTGCCTACGAGACCGTAGAGCGTAAGGACCGTTCGTTGCCGCTGCTTGTACCTATGTCCGAGGTTGCCGGCCGCATGGCTGTGCAGGAGGGCTGTTACTTCCTTGAGCGTCCGCGTGGCGGCAAGGGCAAGCTTATGGGCGGTGTTCCGGGCGTTAAGCCTGCAAAGGTGTTTGTCATTGGTGCGGGCATTGTGGGCACTGCTGCTGCACGCACAGCAGCCGGCATGGGTGCCGATGTGACAATATGTGACATTTCACTGCCTCGTCTTGCTTATCTGACAGATGTGATGCCACGCAATGTAAAGACACTGATGTCGTCGGAGTACAACATCCGTGAGGAGTTGAAAACTGCCGACCTTGTTGTCGGTTCAGTGCTCATTCCTGGTGCGAAGGCGCCTAAACTTGTTACACGCGATATGCTTGCTTTGATGCAACCGGGCAGTGTGCTGGTGGATGTTGCCATTGACCAGGGCGGTTGCTTCGAGACTTCGCGTCCCACAACACACGAAGAGCCTACATATTATGTCGATGGTATTCTGCACTACTGCGTGGCTAATATCCCGGGTGCAGTGCCTTATACATCTACATTGGCACTCACAAACGCGACACTGCCTTATGCTCTGCAACTTGCCGACAAGGGGTGGCAAAAGGCATGTGCCGATAACGAGGAGCTGCGCAAGGGCTTGAATGTTGTCGAGGGCAAGGTTGTCTATCGCGAGGTTGCCGAGGCATGGGGCTTGCCATACGAACCATTGGCACTATAAAATTGCTTCTTATATACTGAAATACTAACCAATAATATCTATTACTATGGAATTACCTTTTGCCGAATCTTGGAAAATAAAGATGGTTGAGCCCATCCGCAAGAGCACACGCGAGGAGCGTGAACAGTGGATGAAAGAGGCCGATTATAATCTGTTCCAACTGAAATCGGAACAAGTGTATATTGACTGCCTTACCGACTCGGGCACAGGCGCGATGAGTGACCGCCAGTGGGCTGCAATGATGATGGGCGACGAGAGCTATGCCGGCTCTTCATCGTTCTTCCAGCTGAAGGATACAATTGAGAGACTCACAGGTTTCTCATATGTAATCCCTACCCACCAGGGACGTGCTGCCGAGAATGTATTATTCAGTCACCTTGTGACAGCCGGCGCCATTGTTCCGGGTAACTCGCATTTCGACACCACAAAGGGACACATCGAGAGCCGCAAGGCCTTTGCTTTGGACTGTACCATTGACGAGGCCAAGGATACACAGCTCGAGATTCCTTTCAAGGGAAATGTTGACCCCAAGAAATTGGAGGCTGCGTTGCAGGAGCATGGCGACAAGATACCTTTCATCATCGTAACCATCACCAACAACACCGCCGGCGGACAGCCTGTTTCAATGCAGAACCTGCGCGAGGTGCGCGCCTTGGCCGACAAGTATGGCAAGCGTGTCGTTTATGACTCTGCACGCTTTGTCGAGAATGCTTATTTCATAAAGACACGCGAAGAGGGGTATGCCGACAAGACAATCAAGGAGATTGTAAAGGAGATGTTCTCGCTTGCCGACGGCATGACAATGTCCTCAAAGAAGGATGGTCTTGTGAACATGGGCGGTTTCATTGCTACCCGCCACGAGGATTGGTACGAGGGTGCAAAGAAGTATTGTATTCCTTTCGAGGGCTTCCTGACCTAC
>JAFOCD010000051.1 GCA_017381475.1 Bacteroidaceae bacterium | reverse complement strand
TGCAACGCAACAAAAGAAGTCATTGATTTATTGGCACAAAGAGACGACATTTTCGTCATAGGTCTCAATGCAGATAAAAACGTTATTTTAGCTAACAGCAGTCAGCTATCAGCTATCAGCGGTCAGCCAGAAATCACATCTAACGTGACACAAGTCAACGCTCCTGACGTTTGGGAGCAAGGCTACACCGGCGAGGGCGTCTTAGTCGCCATCATCGACTCAGGTGTCAACTACAATCACCCTGACTTAGCCGACCATCTCTGGGACGGCGGAGCTGAATATCCAAACCACGGATATAACTCATACGACGACAACATCGACCCTATGGACGGAACAGGTCACGGAACACACTGTGCCGGCACAATCTGCGGCGATGGAACAGGAGGCAAGCAGACAGGTGTCGCTCCAAACGCGACATTGATGTGCGTAAAAGCCATCAACAGCTCTGGCAACGCCAACGTCAACTCCATCGTCTCAGGCATGGAATTCGCCGTTGAACACGGAGCGCAAGTCTTGAGCATGTCGTTAGGCATCGCCAACTCATCCATATCAGAAAGAACAATGATACGTCAGACCTGCGTCAACACTTTGGAAGTAGGCGTCATAGCATCTGTAGCCTGCGGCAACGAAGGCGGCTCAGCAGCCAACCCTATTCCTAACAACGTACGCGTGCCAGGCAGCTGCCCAGCACCATGGATTCACCCTGACCAACAAGTCAACGCTGGCGAGACATCATGCGTGGTATCAGTAGGCGCTGTAGCAAACAACAACACCGTCGCCGGCATGTCATCACGCGGTCCTGTCACATGGCAGGAGACATCATTCGGAGACTATCCTTATAATCCAGGCATCGGCTTGATTCGCCCAGACATATGCGCTCCTGGAGTAGATGTCGTTTCGCTCGACAAAGACACCAACGGTTATACAAAGAAAACCGGAACATCAATGGCAGCTCCTTGCGTAGCAGGCGTGATGTGCCTTATGCTCTCAAAAGACAACACCTTGACACCAGCAGAGATAAGCATGTTACTCGAGACAACAGCGGAAAAACTGTCAGAGACAAAAAACAACGACACCGGCTCAGGAAAAGTCAACGCTCTTGCAGCAGTGAACAGCATCGACATGGGAGCGATAAAATACATCAGCTTCACCATCAACGATGAAAACGGCAACAATAACAACGTAATAAATCCTGGAGAAGAAATCATAATAGACCTCGTCGTTGACAACACCTCTTCAGAAAATTTCAGCGACGTCACAGCTGTGATGACATGCGAAAACGAATGGGTCAACATCACAAATCCTAATGCAGAAATAGGCAATATCGGAACAACAGAATTCACATCAATAGACGGACAGTTACGCTTCACTATAGACGAAGACGCTGAGAGCGAGACACCGCTTCACTTTGACGTCGAGTTTTACAAAGGAAATGAGAAGATATCTAAACTAAGATTCTCCACAGTAATTTACGACAACACCATAAAATATTCCTCATTCATTGTCATGAACGACGACAACGGCAACGGAACATTAGAAGCAGGCGAGACAGCTGATTTAGGCGTGACACTCATCAACACAGGCAATGAAATGGCCGTGGATTTGAGCGGCATCTTATCGAGCAGCAGCAACCTCATAACAATAAACGAAAACGAAGCCAACTTCAGCTGCATAGCTCCAGATGGCAACGCAACAGCTTATTTCAACGTCACCTTGGCTAGCAACGCAGGCAGCAGCCTCGACATTCCTTT